>JAOZKZ010000020.1 GCA_029935075.1 Campylobacterales bacterium | reverse complement strand
AAAAAGAAGAGGACCTCCAAAGTTTTCAGCAAAGCTTGGAAACCAACAGTGGGAAATAGACATCAAAGATGCGATAACAGCAAACAAACTTGTCCACTCAAGAAGCCTTCAATCTTACAATAAAATCAATACAAACACAGATGCAAAAGTAAAGATTACTCCACTAGGTGGGCTAGGTGAGATAGGTGGAAACTTCATGGTTATCGAAACAAACACCTCTGCTATCATCGTAGATATAGGGATGAGTTTCCCAACTGAAGATATGCATGGTGTAGATATACTTGTGCCTGATTTTTCATATATCAAAAAGATACAACAAGATAAAGAGATAAACATCATCATCACTCACGGTCATGAAGATCATATCGGAGCAGTTGCATACTTTTTCAAACAGTTTAAATTTCCAATATATGCAACTCCTCTACCTTTAGGAATGTTATCAAATAAATTTGACGAGCATGGTCTTAAAAAAGAGAAAAGTTATTTTAGACCAATTGAAAAAAGAAAGATTTATAACATTGGGGATTTTGAGATTGAGTGGATTCATGTAACGCATTCTATCATCGATGCCTCTTCTATCGCTATCACAACTGAAGCTGGAACGATTATACATACAGCTGATTTTAAAATCGATCATACTCCGATAGATGGTTATCCAACTGACCTACACCGTTTTGCACATTATGGAGAAAAAGGTGTTTTATGTCTTTTGAGTGATAGTACTAACTCTCACCGTCAAGGAGCAACAAAAAGTGAAAGCACAGTTGGACCAACATTTGATGGAATTTTCAAAAACTCTCACGGAAGAGTTATCATGTCAACTTTTTCATCAAATGTCCATAGGGTTTATCAAGCAATTGAGCACGGACTAAAATACAATAGAAAAGTTTGTGTTATCGGAAGAAGTATGGAGAGAAACCTAGAAATTGCGATGGAACTAGGTTATATAAAACTAGATCGCCGTATCTTTATCGACCCACATGAAGTAAACAAATATAACGATAAAGAAGTTCTTATCATCACAACAGGAAGTCAAGGCGAGTCAATGAGTGCACTTTTCAGAATGGCAACAGATGAACACAGACATGTGAAGATAAAACCAAGTGACCAGATAATCATCTCTGCAAAAGCAATTCCGGGAAATGAAGCAAGTGTTTCACGAATTTTAAATTACCTTTTAAAAGCAGGGGCAAAAGTAGCATACCAAGACTTCAGCGAAATTCACACTAGTGGACATGCAGCAATTGAAGAGCAAAAATTAATGATTCGTCTTTGTAAACCTAAGTTTTTTATGCCAGTTCACGGAGAGTATAACCATCTTTACAAACATAAACAGACAGCCATAGCATGTGGTGTAAATCCTAAAAATATTCTTCTTATGAGTGATGGTGACCAGATAGAAGTCTCTCCTAAGATGCTTAAAAAAGTAGGAACTGTAAAAACAGGTAAAACTTACATCGACAACCAAATGAACAAACAGATAGACGATGACATCATCAATGATAGACAAAATCTTGCAGATGCAGGTGTTGTTATGATTGTTGCTCAAATCGACAAGCAAACTAAAAAACTTATCTCAAAACCAGTTGTAAGAACTTATGGAATTGTACCAGACAGAAGAGATAAAGCATTTTCAAAAGAGATGGAAGACATTCTAGACCAATTTTTAATAAATGCAAAACCAGAAATGCTTGAAGAATCAAGGCTTATCGAAAATGCCATTAGACAAGTTATCAGAAAACATATATTTAGACAAAAGAAAAAATATCCTACAATTGTACCAACGATATTTTTAATGTAAGGCACAAATGTGGATTTTCAAAAGATTGCCAAAAAGGTGTTGCTAACCGAAGCCAAAGAGCTTGAAAATGCAGCATCTTTGATAGGGGGAGAGATGAGCGAGGTCGTAAAACTCATCTCCAATATCAAAGGCAAACTTATCATCTCAGGAGTTGGAAAAAGTGGCTTAGTCGGTTCTAAAATGGCTGCCACTTTTGCAAGTACAGGAACCAGTAGCTTTTTTCTGCACCCAACAGAAGCTATGCATGGCGATTTGGGAATGATAGGAAAAGATGATGCACTATTAGCGATTAGTTATAGTGGAGAGAGTGAAGAGCTTATAAAAATCCTACCTCATATAAAAAGATTTAACATCCCACTAATTGCTATGGCAAAAGATAAAAACTCAACACTCGGATGTTATGCTGATATTTTTTTACCTATAAATGTTGAAAAAGAGGCATGTCCATTAAATATCGCTCCAACTTCATCAACAACTCTGACAATGGCTCTTGGGGATGCATTGGCAGTTTGCATGATGGAACATCGAGGATTTGAGAAAAAGGACTTTGCATCTTTTCACCCCGGTGGAAGTTTAGGAAAAATGCTCTTTGTGAAGATAAAAGATATTATGAGAGATAAGAACCTACCAATTGTTGAACCAAAAACACCTCTTAAAGAGGCGATAGTTGTTATGAGCGAAGGACGGCTAGGAAATGTTTTAATCGCTGAAAATGGAGCTTTAAAAGCAGTTTTGAGTGATGGAGATTTGAGACGCGCTTTGATGCGAGATGATTTTTCTATGGAGGTTGACTCGATAACTTATGCAAGTATAAATCCAAAATATACAACAGATGAAGATATGTTGGCAAGTGATGCATTAAAACTTATAGAAGAGTACAAATTGCAACATCTTGTAGTGACAGATAAAAATAAAAATATAAAAGGGGTTTTGCATATCCATGACCTCGTAGAAGCAGGTATAAAATGAAAGAAGAAGAAAACAATAGTAGTACAACAAGACTAAACAAATACATCTCACACAATAGTAAACACTCTCGCCGTGAAGCAGATGAGCTTATCAAAAATGGTAAAGTAAAGATGAAAGGTAAAGTTGTAACAGACTTAGCCACACAAGTAAAACAAGGTGATAAGGTTTATATTTACGACCGATTTATGCATCCTAAGAATGAGTTTACTGTTTTGGTTTATAACAAGCAAAAGGGTGAGTTAGTTACTAAAAAAGATGATCGTGGTAGAAAAACAATTTATGACAATCTTTCTAAACGGTATCATCACTACATTCCTATTGGACGACTGGATTATGCTAGTGAGGGGTTGATTTTGCTTACTGATGCTCCTGATGTTGCAACAGCTTTAATGACTAGCAACTTAGAGAGAGTTTACTATCTAAAAATTAGAGGTCAAGTAACTGAGGCTATGATTACGGGAATGAAAGAGGGGCTTCAAGCTGATTTTGCTACAAAAGGGGCACATGAGAGAAGCGAGATAGTTTCGATGGATTTTAAGCCGTTTAATTGGTATAAAGTTCAAAAAGATGACCCAAATTTTTCAAAGATAAAAGTCTCAATCTCTGAGGGGAAAAATAGAGAGTTAAGACGATTTTTTGGATATTATGATTCAGAAGTAATGGATTTGAAAAGAGTAGAGTTTGGTGGAGTTAGCTTGGATATTCCACTTGGTAAGATGCGATTTCTCACAAAAACTGAGTATCATAGTCTGCACACCTTTTTGCAAGGGATTAATAAACCTCACTCACATGGATGATTTTGCTAGGATTTTCAGACCAAAAAAGATAGAGGATGTCATAGGGCAATCTCATCTTTGCTCTGAAGATTCTGCATTTTATAAACTTCTCAAAAACAGAAACATTCCTCACTCATTTTTCTTTGGACCTCCAGGGACTGGAAAAACAACCATGGCAAAGATAATTGCAACTGAATTAGATGCACCATTTTACTACATGGATGCAACTAGCCTAAAAGTGGAACAGTTTAGAAAGATTTTCACAACCCATAAAGGCTCACTTATGAAGCCTCTGATTTTTGTAGATGAGGTTCATCGTTTGAGTAAGACGCAACAAGAGGTTCTGCTAATTCCCATGGAAAACAATGAAGCAATTATCATCGGAGCTTCTACTGAAAATCCTTACTTCTCTTTAACTGCTGGAATTCGTTCTCGTTCAATGCTGTTTGAGTTTAATTCACTAACTTCAAATGAGCTTGAAAAACTTATGAAAAGAGTACAAAAAGAGGTTAATTTTACGATAGATGATGATGCTTCTTCTTATCTCATAGCTTCTTCGGGAGGAGATAGTAGAGCCCTTTTAAATTTGCTTGAGTTTGTTATAAAAGTAGATAAACATATCACTTTAAAAAATCTAAAATCCTTGAGACCTACCATGTTAAAAGATGGAGTTAGTAGCGATGATACTCATTACAATCTAGCAAGTGCTATGATAAAAAGTATCCGAGGATCTGATGTAGATGCAGCTCTTTATTATCTTGCACGACTTATTGATGGAGGTGAAAGTCCTGAATTTATCGCAAGACGACTTGTAATATTGTCCAGTGAAGATATTGGAAATGCAAATCCAAATGCTTTAAATCTTGCAACTAGCACCATGTTAGCTGTATCAAAAATAGGCTATCCAGAGAGTCGTATCATCCTATCTCAATGTATCATTTATCTTGCATCTTCTCCAAAATCAAATAGTGCCTACATAGCTATAAATACCGTTCAATCCTATGTAGAGAATGAAGAGAAACTAGAAGTGCCAAACCATCTCAAAAGCCCAAGTCCAACTGGGTATCTTTATCCTCATGAGTATGGTGGATGGGTGGAGCAGAGTTATTTGACAAAAGATTTAAATTTTTATGACTCTAGTGGAATTGGGTTTGAAAAGACTTTGAATGAGTGGATTAAGAAGATCAAAACAAAAGAGACCTAAAAAATAGTGCTAATATGCCGATATTTATTCAATATATCATAATTTTTCAGGATTTAAAATGCGTAAATCTAAACTTATTAATAAAAGAGATAACTCTACAATTAAGCCAATTTTTTATCTTCTATTGCAAATCATCGGTATTATAGAACTCATTAGTCTATTTAACGGTAGTTTTAATATCTTTTCATGGAACATCATAGAACAAACGATAGCATTAGCAGTATCCATTTACTTTATAACTCGAACCTACAAAATAATACATAGAACAGATGAGATGAACAATAGATGGTATGAAAAGATAGAGATGGAAAAGTTTATAAATAGATAATCATATGTTATCATGACACAAACAAAACTAAGGAGCAGTCATGATAGGCTATATGTATGATAGTGATTTTTCATTTCATGATACAGGTGAACATATTGAAAATAGGCTACGAACTGAATCTATAGATGAGATGGTGCAAGAGAAATATGAAGTTCTTCATATTCCAACAAGAGTAGGCGACAAAGATGAATTAAGTGCAATTCATGATTTTGGTTATGTTGATTGGGTAGAGAGTGGCTATGATAATGGTATTAGGATGATTGCTAGTAGTGATACAATTCTTAGTGAAGAGAGTTATGAAGTGGCTTTAAAAGCTGCGACAAGTACTAAAAATGTCATAGATGCTTTTAAAGATGCTGTGATAAAACGAGCTTTTTTAAATCTCCGTCCTCCAGGTCACCATGCAGAAATCATTACGGGACAAGGGTTTTGTATATTTAACAATATTGCAATGATGGCTAGATATGCACAAGATGTAGGTTATCAAAAAGTTTTGATTATAGACTTTGATGTACATCATGGAAATGGTACTCAAGATATCTTTTATGAGGAGAGTAGTGTCTTTTACTTTAGCACACATGAGAAAAATAACTACCCTTATTTTATAGGAGAAGAGGATGAAACAGGAAGAGGAGAAGGTGAGGGATTTAATAAAAATATAGCCTACAAAGACGAGATAGAAGATGAAGATTTTTTGGCTCTTTTTGATGAACTTCCTAGGGATTTTAATTTTGATATTGTACTTGTTTCTGCAGGTTATGATTTAATGAACGATGAGTATATCTCAAGTGCACAAATTTCATTTGATGGTTTGGCAAAAATGATACAAAAAATCCTAAAATTTACTGGAGATAAACCCATTGCATTTTTATTAGAAGGTGGTTACAATATCGACTCATTAGTGCAAAGTGTAGATGTTACATTAGAGCAGATGGTGGCTAACTAATTCCAATGATTTTTCTGAGCGTCAACAGAGATAAGTTTATATTTTTTAGTTTTAACTTTACCATTTTTTTTCACAGGAAACTTTATTGCCGTTAATTTACCCCCATATACACAACCCGTATCAATACCTACAGAAAACTCATCGATTTTTGGTTCATCAAAAGGGTGGTGACCAAAGACAATAAACCCTTCGTGTCCCTTATAAAGTTCACTCCAAAATTTATATCGTCCTTCAAAATCATCCCAAGGAATTGCAACTAAATCTTTATTTAAATATCTTAAAAGTGTGATTTGTTTTTTTGTATTATTATCTATATTGTCATCAAGTACCGTATCTGGCATGATACCACCATGCACTACTGTAAGGTTAGCAAATTTTAAAAAATAGGGTAATGATTCTAAATATTTAAGCTCATTTTTTGTAATTTTAGAAATTGTATCTTTTTCATGAACTCTCATAGTATCAAGATATTTTTCACCCTCTATAAGATATCGTTTATAAAGTTTAATGATTTTGGCTTCGTTATTACCTATGATTGAGAGGATATTATTGTCTAAAAGATAATGCAAAGTTTCTAAAGACTTTGGACCTTTATTTAAAAAATCCCCTACTGAAACTTCTATATCATCAGGTTTCAGTTTAACCTTTTTTCGTAATTGTTTAAATTCATCAAGGCAACCATGTATGTCACCATATACCACTATATTTTTCATATAAGTAGTATATAGTTATCCTACTTTATAATGAGTGTTGTACTCTTTGCATCTTCATTCTGATAAGAATAATAGAGTGTTAAACAACTTTTTTTATCAGCAATCAATTCTTTATCTGTAAGCTCATCAAAATTTGTTGGAAGTACTTTTTTATGTTCTATATAAGCCTTTAATCTCTCAGAAGTATCTAAAACTTTTCCTTTAAAAAGTGTCTTATTTAAAAGCTCTTGTTCGATATTTTCACTTTCATTTCTATACAAAATATAATCTCGGCATGTATAAATATCTAAAAGTTCACGATCTAATTTAATATGATTATCAATCACACCATTTAAAGGTAAAGATATAATTTTTTGTATCTTTTGTGCTGCTTTAAAAAACATATCTCTTTGAAATGGATCGTCCATATATTTACTTAAAATGTATCGCTCTACATCGTCACGAATACCATTTGAGTTTTTATCTACTCCAGCAAGAGCATCTACTCTTTTATCGCTAAGGCTTACTAAAACTTTCAAATCCTCTAACCACTGTTGATTTACTGGGTTTAACTCTTTATTTGATGCATTTAAGGTAAATAGACTTCCAATTAAAACTAAGGTAAAAAAT
Organism: Campylobacterales bacterium; assembly: GCA_029935075.1. Lineage (GTDB taxonomy): Bacteria > Campylobacterota > Campylobacteria > Campylobacterales > QNZT01 > SZUA-1433. Next base: position 13,410 of record JAOZKZ010000020.1, on the reverse strand, counting down.
AACTTGTTCATAAAATAATCCTTTTAAGTTGACTTATTTCAGTATACAAGTTTTTTTTACTTTTTTATGTTTTTTGGAAAATATTATGGAATTATTATAGTTTTATGTTACTTTATGTATCAAAGGTATAAAGAATTTAAAGAAAATATCTGTTTATCCTAAAGTTATCTAAGCTTCTGTATCCGTTTTTTGCCCAACTTAAAGATATTTGATGCTTTACCTTCATAAAGACCTCTCCAATCTTCGATTATTACATCAGATTTAATGTATGCATACTTTAAATTAAATCGTTCTCTATTTTTATTGGCAGAAGTAGAGTATAAAAAATCAAACTCTCTTAAAAGATGTGAATGCTGAGAATCACTTACAACCCTAATCGCTTTTTTATTTGAATAAAGAAAACTTGTTTGAAATGTTCTTCTAATCCGTTTTTTATGGGCTCTAGGAGCACGAGTAAGTTTTTTGAGTTTTTTCAAAGAATCAACACAAATTAAAAAAGGTTGATTGGCATCTCTATCTTTTGCCATAGAGAGCTTTTTTGAATTAGCTGATAAAAACCCAACGGTTGTATCCGTTTGGGTTAAATAGAGCTTGTCAGGATTCACTACTGTAGATAGTCTTGAAGTGCTTTAGGCTCAAGTACAGAATCTCCACTATTTAATGCTTCTATTGCTTCTGCTGCTGCACGAGCTGCAGATATCGTAGTAAAATAAGGAACATTAACTCTTATTACGCTCTGTCTTATCTGTTTAGCATCATCTTTTGTCACACTAGAATCACTGGTATTGATAACCAATTGGACTTCATTGTTTCGAATTTTATCTTCAATATTTGGACGACCTTCACTAATTTTCAATACTTTTTCTGATTTTATACCTGCATCTTCTAAAATTTTATGCGTACCGCTAGTGGCAACGATATTAAATCCAATTTTCTCAAACAATCCACCAATTTCAATTGCAAACTCTTTATCTACATCTGTTAAAGAGATAAACACCGTCCCTTCAGTTGGAAGTCTATTATCACTTGCAAATTGACTTTTGGCAAATGAGAGTGCAAAACTATCACTAATCCCCATCACTTCACCCGTTGATTTCATCTCAGGACCTAAAATCAAATCCGAACCAGAAAGCTTTTTAAATGGAAATACTGCCTCTTTTACAGATACATGTCCTTTGACTTTTGGTTTTAAAATCTCATTTTCACTATATACAACATCAAATTTATCATAAAAACTAAGAGCTTCTTTTAAATCTCCCTGATACATAACACGGGTTGCCACTTTTGCCAAAGGAATACCCGTAGCTTTGCTTACAAACGGAACAGTACGACTTGCCCTAGGATTTACTTCAATCATATAAACTTCATCTCTATAAACTGCATACTGAATATTTAAAAGTCCTTTGATATCAAGACCCAAAGCAATCTCTTTTGTTTTAGACTCTATCTCTTTTTGAATTTCATCTGAGAGTGAGATAGGAGGAAGTGAGCATGCACTATCTCCACTATGTATCCCAGCCTCTTCAATGTGTTGCATAATTGCACCGATATAAACATCTTTTTGATCACTTATCGCATCTACATCTACCTCTATTGCACGGTCAAGAAACTTATCGATAAGAACTGGAGAATCATTACTAACACTTACCGCTTCGTTCATGTATTGGTTTAGTTCGTCATCGCTATAAACAATTCGCATAGCACGACCACCTAAAACATAACTAGGTCTCACAAGCACAGGATACTTTATCTTATTGGCAATTTTAAGAGCTTCCTCTTTTGTAGTAGCTGAGTCATTTTCAGGCTGTTTTAAATTAATCGATTTTATAAATGCTGAAAATTTCTCTCTATCTTCTGCAAGATCAATCACCTCCGCAGTAGTTCCAATTATCTTAGCCCCGATGTCTGTAAGTTGCTGAGAAAGTTTCAACGGAGTCTGCCCTCCAAAGTGAACAATCACACCATCTGGATTCTCTTTTTCGATAACATTTCTCACATGTTCAAAATCAATCGGCTCAAAATAGAGGATATCACTTGTATCATAATCCGTGGAAACTGTTTCAGGATTACAGTTATACATGATAGTCTTAACACCCATGTCATTTAACGCAAATGAGGCATGAACACAGCAGTAATCAAATTCAATACCCTGCCCAATCCTATTTGGTCCACCACCGATGATCATCACTTTTTTAGTATCATCTTTTACTTGCTCTTTTTTGATTTCAGTTATCGGCGTACTAGAGTAGAGATAAGGAGTAAGGGCTTTAAACTCAGCTGCACATGTATCTACTTCATTGTACTCTAGTTCAACTCCTAACTCTTTTCTAGCCCTATAAACTGTATCTTCTTCGCAACCTATCAAAAATGCAAGCATTTTGTCTGAAAAGCCATAAGTTTTTGCAATTCTTAAATTCTCTTTATCTTTTAAAAGTTTAGTATCTACACTCTTTTCAAATTCAACAATCTCTTCAATTTGATACAGATACCATTGGTCAACTTTACAACATTCAAATATCTCATCAACACTCATACCTTCTCTAAAAGCTTGTGCAATATATAAAATTCTATCAGCATTTGGACGACGAAGCTCTTTTTTTATAAAATCCAAATCTACATCCATGTGATTAAAGCCCATCAAATCAGTCTCCAAAGAACAAAGTGCTTTTTGCATAGACTCTTTAAAAGTCTGTCCAATACTCATAATTTCTCCAACACTTTTCATAGAAGTTGTCAAAGTAGAATTTGCACTTGGAAATTTTTCAAAAGTAAAACGAGGGATTTTTGTAACAATATAATCAATTACAGGCTCAAATGAAGCGGGAGTTCCTGTAATATCATTGGTAATTTCATCAAGTGTGTAACCTACTGCCAATAGTGTTGCAACTTTTGCGATAGGATACCCAGTCGCTTTAGAGGCTAGTGCAGAACTTCTACTAACTCTTGGATTCATCTCGATAACAGTCATCCTTCCATCTTTTGGATTTATTGAAAACTGTACATTACTTCCACCAGTATCTACACCAATTTCTCTAAGAATTGCAAATGAAGCATTTCTCATGTTCTGATACTCTTTATCCGTCAAAGTAAGAGCAGGAGCGATAGTGATACTATCTCCCGTATGAACACCCATCGGGTCAAAATTCTCAATAGAACAGACTATGATACAGTTATCTGCACTATCTCGAATAACTTCCATCTCATACTCTTTCCATCCAAGAAGTGACTCTTCAACCAAAATCTCATTTATTGGACTTGCTTCAATTCCAAGTTGTGCTAACTCTTTATATTCATCGATATTATATGCAACGCCACTTCCTCCACCAGCAAGTGTAAATGAAGCACGAATAATTAGTGGAAAACCTATCTCTTCTACAGCAAGCAATGCTTCATCCAATGTATAAGCATACATACTTTTTGGCAAATCCATACCGATTTTTATCATCGCTTCTTTAAAAGCTTGTCTATCTTCACCTTTATGAATAGCATCAGGATGGGCACCCAAGATCTTAATCCCATCAAGCATACCTTTTTCATGCATCTTCATGGCAACATTTAGTGCTGTTTGTCCACCCATCGTAGGTAGTACAGCATCAATGTTCTCTTTTTTTATAATTCTTGAAATTACCTCTTCATTGATAGGTTCGATATATGTGCGATGAGCAAACTCTGGATCTGTCATGATAGTCGCTGGATTTGAGTTAATCAAAATCACACGATATCCAAGATCTTTTAAAGTTTTTGCAGCTTGTGTACCAGAGTAATCAAACTCACAGGCTTGTCCGATAATAATAGGTCCAGAACCTATCAATAAGATGTTTTTAATATCTTCTCTTTTTGGCATGTTTATCCTTGAAAAATAGTGTGTTAGTATAGCAAATTAGTGCTAATTTAAATCTACAATATAGAAAAAATTTGGTTTTTTTACTCTCATATAAGGCTCTACTGTTGCAATCTTGTAAATATTTTTTATTTTTATATCAACAACTTTACCTACTTTGATTCCCTCGTAAAAAAGATTGTCACTACCACTTGTAATCACTTCATCCCCTATCCTAATATTTGCTTGAGCTGGTATATATTTGATAAGTAGGTTTTTCTCATTACCAAATAAAACACCGAGCAATCTATCAGAGCCTATTAGGACAGAAAAAACAACTCTTTTATCTAATTGTAAATGCGCTAAAGGTTTGTCAAACTTTGGATATACAATGCCTGCTGTAAAACCTTTGTGTACTAAGCCATAACTTCTATTTTTATCAAAATTAGAATGTTCTATCCACATTCTAAATGGATTATCAAGTTCCTCATAAGCAATGACTCTTGATAAATTTAAACTTGGATTGTAATTAGTAAGATTTGCTTCGTCAAGAAATTGGTTAAGTTTTGTGGCAAATACAGTTGATAGTTGAGCTGGCGAACGCAGAGTCTCAACCTCTTTTTCCAAACTTTTAATCTGCTCTTTTTGTCGAAAATGTCTTTGGATATTTCCACTAACACGGTCATATTGGTCAATAAAAAAAAGTTTTATATTATTTGAAAAACTTAAAACTTGATTTTTAAAAGGGCTAGAATAATTAAAGGATACAAACAATAAGGCTATAAAAAATAACCCAAGAACAATTCTATTCTTAGGCATTATCTTGAATTTGCTGTAGTAACTCTATCTCATCAAGCATTCTTCCTGTTCCTTTAGCAACTGCAAGAAGTGGCTCTTCTGCTATATATACTGGTAATTTTACAATTTTACTAAGATAACTATCCAGCCCTCGAATCAACGATCCACCGCCGGTCATCACGATACCATTTTCAACGATATCACTTGCAAGATCTGGAGGTACAACTTCTAACACTTGTTTTACTGCATCACTAATCTCAACTAATGTTTCACTAATAGCATCTCTTACATCTTTACTTGAAATTTCAATACTCTTCAAAAGCCCTGTCACTTGATCACGACCTTTTATCGCCATTTTCATCTCTTTTTCTGGAGCAATTGCAGTAGCAATTTCTATCTTAACATCTTCAGCAGTTCGCTCACCAATAAGTAGATTGTATTTCTTTTTGACATAGTCTATAATGGCTTGATCAAACTTATCACCACCTACACGAATTGATTTACTTTTTACAAGTCCACCAAGAGAGATAACACCAATTTCTGTTGTCCCTCCACCAATATCAATAACCATGTTCCCTTTAGGATCTTGGATAGGTAGTCCAGCACCAATAGCAGCAGCTTTTGGCTCTTCCACAAGTATAACATCTCTAGCACCTGCATTCATAGCTGAAGTTTTAACTGCTTTTCGCTCAACCTGAGTAAGCCCGTAAGGGATACAGATGATAATTCTAGGTCTTATAAAGCTATTTCTAGAGTGAGATTTTTGAATAAAATACTTGATCATTTTTTCGGTAATTTCAAAATCAGCAATAACACCTTCTCTAAGTGGTCTAATAGCTTCTATACTCTCAGGAGTTTTACCCACCATCTCTTTTGCTTCACGACCAACTGCCAAAAGTTTCTTTTTTCCAGATGGGCTAATTTGTACAGCAACAACTGAAGGTTCATTGATAACAATGCCCTTTCCTTTGACAATCACAATCGTATTTGCAGTACCTAAATCAATACTCAAATCATTAGAAAACATTCCTAGTATTTTACTAAAAATCATTATGCACTCTTTTTTGCTGGTTTAACATAAATTGGTTTTGCTACTCTTTTTATCACATCTTCAGTGATGAGTACCTCATACCCCGCAAGTTCTGGAAGTTCATACATAACATCAATCATCATCTCTTCCATAATTGTTCTAAGCCCTCTAGCTCCAGTTTTTCTCTTTAGAGCCAATTCAGCAATAGCTAAAAGTGCCTCATCTTCAAATCTCAGAACTACATCATCAATAGCAAAAAGTTTTTTATACTGTTTAACAATAGAGTTTTTAGGTTCAGTAAGAATTTTTACCATATCTTCTTTGGAAATTTGTTTTAAAGTGGTAACAGAGTGGAGCCTTCCTATAAGCTCAGGAATTAACCCATAAGATACCAAATCATCAGGCTCAACAAAATCAAGAAGATTTGCCTCTTCATCTTTACCCTTTTTTTCTTGGTTAAATCCTAAAACATTACTTCCCATTCTCTTTTTAATAATCTCATTCATACCATCAAATGCACCACCACAAATGAAAAGGATGTTTGTAGTATCAATTTCTGAAAACTCTTGGTTTGGATGTTTTCTTCCACCTTTTGGTGAGATATTTACTTGACTTCCTTCGATAATTTTCAAAAGTGCTTGTTGAACACCTTCTCCTGAAACATCTCTAGTGATTGACCTATTTTCACCCATTCTTGCGATTTTATCAATCTCATCTACAAAAACAATGCCTCTTTGTGCTTTTTCAATATCATTATCTGCTACTTGAAGAAGTCTTGTCAGGATATTTTCCACATCTTCACCAACATAACCAGCTTCTGTTAAACTTGTTGCATCCGTGATAGCGATAGGAACATCCAAATACTTAGCCAATGTTTGAGCCATCAAAGTTTTTCCACTACCAGTTGGTCCTATAAGAAGAATATTTGATTTTTGAATCTCTGTATCATCATCAACTGTATCTTGTCTAAAAATTCTTTTGTAGTGATTATAAACACCCACAGCAAAAACTTTTTTAGCATCATCTTGTCCAACAACAAAGTCATCTAAAACACTCTTGAGCTCTTTTGGTGTAAAAAGGTTAAGATCAAGGTCTATTTTTTTCTCATCTTCCTGCTCCTCATCACCGTAAAATATCTTATAAGCAGAAATTACACAATTCTCACAAATATAGATATTGTCTCCAGCTAAAAGTCTGTTATCGACACTCTCTTTTGATTTGCAGAAACTACAATTTTTAGACATATTTATTTCCTCTCATATGGTATTCCTCTTTTTGTGGTTATGATAAAATCACATAACTGTTTTACTTTTTCATTTTTAGTCGAAGCGACTAACTTTTCAACACTCTCTTTAAACGGTTCATTTGATCTAAAAAGTGTTTTATATGCAGAAATCAGTGCATCTAAATCACTTTTATCAAGTTTTCTTCTTATGCCAACTAAATTCAGGCTTTTCACAACTGCACGATTTCCCTCAGCTAAACAAAAAGGTGGAATATCCTGAGTCACAGCACTAGCTCCACCAATCATACAATACTCTCCAAGTCGAACAAACTGATGAATAGGAGTTGAACCGCCTATAATCACACCATCTTCCACTATCACATGACCTGCTACCATCGACTGGTTTACCATCACGATATTGTTTCCCAAAATTGCATCATGTGCTACATGGGTTGAACCCATAAAGAGATTGTTATCCCCTATTATAGTTTCACCATTGTCTTTCATCGTACCTGGGTTTATCAATACATTTTCTCTAATTGTATTATTTTTTCCAATAACAAGTATTACTTTTTCACCTTTATAAGATAAATCCTGAGGTGCTGTACCGATAGCAGAAAATGGAAAAATCTCAGTTTTTTCACCTATGTCTGTATATCCATCGATTAAAACATGGGAGTGAAGTTTAACACCATTTGCCAATTTTACATCTTTTTTTACTATCGTATATGGACCTATCTCAACATCTGTGCCGAGTTGTGCTCCATCTTCTACGATAGCTGTTGGATGTATAAGTACCATGTTCTACTTATCCACAATCATTGCTTTTAGTTCAGCTTCTGTAACAAGTTTTCCATCTACAAATGCTTCACCTTTAAGAACCCAAATGCTACCTCTATGTTTGATAACTGATATCTTATATTCAAGCTTATCGCCTGGTACTACAGGAGCCCGAAATTTACATTTATCAATACTCATAAAGTAAACAACTTTATTTGCTGTATCTTTTTGATCCTCTTCGCTCATGCTTTTAAATGCTAAAACTCCACCAGCTTGTGCTAATCCCTCAACAATCATAACACCTGGATAGATAGGATGTCCTGGAAAATGACCTTGGAAAATATGCTCACTAACTGAAACATTTTTATAAGCATGTATTGACTCTCCACTCTTAATATCTAAAACTCTATCGAGTAATAAAAATGGAAATCTATGTGGAATAATCTTTTGTATCTCAATAACATCTAACATATATAAAACTCCGCTCTTTTAAAGTTAAGAAGATACTAGCTAAAAGTTACTAAAGTTTCTCTTGTATCTTCGTAAGTTTGGGCATCTAGGTGGAGTTTTAAATTTGCATTTTGGTCAATATCTTTAAGTACAATTATGGGAGAAAGTGAGTATAAATTATTGATTATTTTATTTCTAGCTGTTAGTTCATCATCAAAAATAGGTGGGTTATCTATAATATCTTGAATATTTTTATAAGTTGATTCTAATAATTTGTTAAATGTCAATAGAGAAATAATTCTAATACTTTCACGATTGGCAAAATAAACATCTTTAATTTCTGACTGAATTTTAAACTTTGTAAATTTTCTCTTTAAAGTTGAATATGGAAGGAAATATGATGGAATTACTTCACCATTTTGTAAAACTAATGCTTTCAAAAGTCTATAATTTAAAAATTTTTCTCGCACAATTTGATAATCCACACCTTTTTCTTCTAACTCAACTCTTTTTTTATAAAGTTCAATTCTCTCTTCAATTGACTCAGGCTGGATTTGCTTAGTGATAGGTGAAAAAAGCTCATCTGCCAATCTCTTTTGTTGATCTCTCTGTTTAGTAAGTGCATAAATACACCCACAATAATCCTGATGATAAAGTTTCTCTTCTTTTGCCATGACAAACTGTTCACATGTTCCACCATCTTTTCGAAAATCAGGAGCTACAAACTTCACACCATAGTTTTTCTCTATCACATCTCCAACAGCTTTTAACTGTTCTATTGATTTTTTGGGACTTGTTAAAAGTGTGGTTGTGATACTTTTTTCACCAATTTTCACAGCTTCTTTAGCAGTGGTTTCTAAGCGATTGTCAAAACAGATATCACATCGTGCACCTTTTTCAGGCTCATCTTCATATCCACGAACTGCATCTATCCAACCCTCATAATCATACTCACCCTCAATAAGTTCAACCCCAAGTATTTTACAAGATCTTTGAACCTCTAAAAGACGAAGTTGATATTCACTAAAAGGGTGAATATTTGGGTCGTAAAAAAATCCTATCAGCTTTTCATTTGGATGCAGAGATTGTAACTTTTGTAAAAAATAGTGACTATCTACTGCACAACAAATGTGAACTAACATGTATTTTTTTCCTTATGCACTCAAGAGTCGAGAGAAGCTTTTCTTTAAACTTCCAACTACTCCGTACTCTATTTTTGCTTGTTGTCGTATGTAATTTTTAACTACAAACAGACTCCAAAGACGAAACTCAGTTGCCTCTTTTGGGTTTAATCTATATCCAATTGACATGATGACATCAAGGTTATAAAAATTTCCAACAATTTGCCTACCATTTTCAGATAGTACTTCTATCTGCTCATTTGAATCAAGTATATCAAAAGCATCCTCTTTAATAACTTCTTTAAAAGCCGTGTAAATTTTCATCGCATCACTATTAAAAAGATGGCTCATGTTTTCAAATGTCATCCAAAATGTATCTCTATGAAAATATACATTTAACTCTTTTGCACCATTTTGCGGTTGGTAATTTATAGTATGTGTGTTCATAACTTCTCCTTCTTTGTTTTTATTATTTTACAAAAATATTTCAATAAATTAAAAAAATGTTTCAAAATGAAATATTTTTATGCTGCCAATTTTTTAACGATTTGGGAATAGACAAATCCTATCTTTTGATTTACAAACATTATCTCATCTTCCATTTTTGTAAAATACTCACTCACATGGTAAGGGGTTATAGTCACACCATATTCACTAAAAGATTTAATTATTTCCCTTTGAGATGGATGTTTTAAATATCTATTTAATCCCACTTTTATAAAATCATTCTTTTCATGTGACATAACAGAAGAGACTTTTTTTATCTTCTCATAGAGTTTAGTACTCAACTCTTTTTTATCTGCACTTTTGCGAAGTAACTCCTTTTGAGGAAGTTCAAATGGAGGAGTTTTCTTATCCTCACCAGTTTCACTATCAAAACTTTTCATCCTTGCCATTTTTCTAGTATTTTCTTGTACTTTTGGTGTACCATTTACATTTGGATTTGACTTCACAATCATAAAAAGTAAAAAAGCTAAAAAACCATCTATAACCTCTCCTCCAATTGCAACTATAAGCCCTATATCTTTGTACCTATCTATACTATTTTTATTTGAATTTGATTCATTTTTATAGTGTTTTATCAAATCCTCAGTAGCTTTATCGGCTCTTATCATTTGCTTTTGTTTCATGCTATTTGCTCTGCTTGTTTGATTGTACAATTTATCTTGAGCTTCTGCTATTTTTTTATCTACTCTATTGATTTTCCAGTCCCAAACTCTAGCCTCTTTGCCTGTTGCATTTACTCTAGCATTTTGGTATCTTGCTCTTGTAGAGTTTAAATTGTCAATGATACTCTGCTGACCAGAAAAATCAACTTCAGAAGAGGCAAGTGATGAATGATTTTTCATCTTTGTCTCTTTGAGTTTAAATATCACACTTTGTTGCAGCTGTGAATCCATATATCTAAAAGAGAAATCAGCAATTTTCTGAACACCATTTGCATTGATAATAATAAGTACTAAAATGATAAATGATGCAGCCCCAGCTTGCCATGTACGGTTACTACCAGAAGAAAATATAGCCCCTTTTATAGTAGCAATCTTTGCCTCCTCACCATAAAAAGCGATATACAAACCCACTATCAATGAAGAGTAAAGAGTGATAAAATAGACATCAACACCCATAAAAGCATCAAATTCAAATCCTCTAACAAACTCTGCAACTATAAATGAAATAGCAACAGTTGTGATAGTGATAAAAAGATACCCTACAAAATTTCTAAATCTATTAAACAGATAGATACTCATATCACCAACAACATTTACTGATTGGTTCATCTCATTTACAAACTTATCCATCTTTTTATATTTACTATTGCTCATGGTAACTCCTTAATTATTTCAATACGAAATATAATATAACTTTGTTTTGACTAAAGTTAAAATATTTAACTAAATATATACAATATGAAATATATAAAGTTATTTTGTTACAATTATCTTACAAAATGAAATATAATTTAAAATTCTAACTTATTCAATAGACATTGAAATATAGTGTTTGTCATTTGTATTAGAAATTTTAGGAAAAATTTGAGCTTAGCTTTTTGCTAGGCGATGATTTTTTCCTGAAATTTATGATGCAAATGACAAATACTAGATGAAATGCTCTATTGAATAAGTTAGAATAATACAGGAGAAAGTATGTTTTACTTAAAAGATTTGTTACCTAAGATAAAAGATATTATATCAAAAGAGTTAGGCGATAGAAAAGTATATGATAAAGATGTGGCATTAGCCCTTGATATCAACCAACCCACTTTCACAACTATGAAAAACAGAGGGAAGATCCCATACAATGAGATATTAGACTTCTGTGCACAAAGAAAGATATCTATAAATTGGCTATTTTATGACCAGATAACAAAAAGCTTAGAAGAGGAGACAGAAAAGTATGCAAATGTACGCTATTTCTCAGATATCTATGCCTCTGCTGGTGGTGGGGCATTAAATTATGACGATAAACATGAGGACTTAATTCTTGATGACCATATCATCCAAAAGATAGGTGGAAAAAGTGAGATAAAAAACATAGACTCACTAAATGTACTTGGAGATTCAATGGAGCCAACTTTTAGAGATGGAGATATCGTATTTTTAAACCGTACACTAAATGATATACACAAAGGCGGAATTTTTGTTATCTCTACTCCCATAGGGCTGTTTGTAAAAAGACTTAGACTTAAAATTGATGGAACATTGGAAATGATATCTGATAACCCTAGTTATACTACAGAAACTGTAGATGCCTCTAGCGTAGAAATTGTTGGAAAAGTTGTAGGAAGCGTGAATGAGTTTTAATATTTCTTCATAGTACACGGTACAAGTTCCACGCCTAACCTATTGTCAATCAAAGCTTGCAGGCTAATTTTTAAATTTATCGGTCTCTCTTTTAGATGAAATGAACAATGAAAAGTTCCAAAACTACGAGGTATTTCAGCAATTGGCTGTTCTCCTTTATAAAGCTCTTCATTAGAGCGAAACTTTTTCTCATAAATAAATATTTTCTTTTCTGTTAACTCATGTTGGGCTAAATAATCTTGCAAAAGTTTTCTATTTACCCGAATGAGCCTAAAACCTGTAAATTCCTCACGGTCATTACCTTGTATACATGTAATTAAAAAATAAGTATTTGTCCTCTTTTTTTCATCAAAAAACCACCCTTTTTTCCAAGAAGACCAAAATCGTTTCTTATAAATATAAGATATTTCAAAAGTAAAAGTACTCAAAGACTTGTTGATATAAAATAGTTGTGCTTTTTCATCTACAAATATCACTTCATATCTGTTTTTTCTAGTTAGCTGTAAATCAATACCAGCATTTTGACTTTTTTTATCACTTTTCCTCTCAATCTCAAAATCAGATAATGAATCAATAGTGGGATATACTAAATCAAGATATTTACCAAGTCTGGCTTCTTCATTTAGATTTGTAATAAAATCATTTATAGCAGCCATATCAAATTTCCTTATATTTACTCTATATCGTAATATTTTGCAAAAAATTGAATTATTTATGGCAAAGAGGAGGGGGAACTTTCTAAAAATCATAGATAACTAACAATAACCACTAAATCGTATTTTTGTAACTCTATCAACCTTTAGGATTAGTTAAAAGTGGTTATTTTTGGTCACAATCCAGCCAAAATTATTTTTTCCATTGCATCACTATTTGCATACTGAACACATTCTATAGAAGCTTGAATATATTTTTCAGGTGAAACTACAGAATAGTCAATATATTTATATCCATTGTATGCAACAATCATATCAAAAAACATACGAGTAATGCGACCATTTAGTTCATAAAAAGGATGTAAAGCATTTAATTCACATTTATAATATGCTAATTTTTTAGCAAAATAATCTTTAGGCATATTCTCACAATTTTTAAGATAATCATCATTTTTTAATTCATCAAATATCTTTTTAGATGCACTTTCTACAAATACTCCTTGGCAAAACCTAGAATCACCTTTTGCCATATTAAAATTTCTATATTCACCAGCCCAATCATAAAGAGACTCAAATGTTCTTTTATGCAAAGATATAAAATAGTCTTCGTTAAAAGTAGTATCTTTGGTTAATTCGTTGAAAAAAAGTTCATATGCCTCTTGGATGAGAGATTTTTCAATCTCATGGAGAGTATTGCTATTTGTGAGATTGTATTTATTTTGTGGTACATCT
>JAOZKZ010000298.1 GCA_029935075.1 Campylobacterales bacterium | reverse complement strand
ATAACCTTTGTACAGACCAATTATCTTGATAATATTTATGATGAGTTTGATATGATAATCTCAAATCCACCCTATATCGCAAATGATTTTGAGTTGGAGAAAAACCTATCACATGAACCACAAAATGCACTTTTTGGTGGAGCTGTAGGAGATGAGATGCTAAAAGATATCATTGATTTATGGATTGAGAGGAAAGCTCCTCATTTGTTATGTGAAATGGGTTATGACCAAAAAGAGCCTATGAGTAGATATTTAACTGATTTTGATGTAGAATTTTATAAAGATATAGCGGGATTTGACCGTGGATTTGTTGCAAAGAGAGGATTTTGAATTTGGAAAATATTATTGAGTTTAAAGAAGTACATAAATATTTTGGCTCCAAAAAAGTTCTAACTGGATTAAACTTTGTAATCAAAGAAGGCACTGTAGCAGTAGTCATGGGTCCCTCTGGAACTGGAAAATCTACTGTTATCAAACTAATGGTTGGACTTTTGAAACCTACCAAGGGTGAAGTGATAGTTGAGGACTTAAATATTGCACAAGCAAGTGAAAAAGAGCTTTTAGAAATCCGAAAAAAGATAGGTTTTGCTTTTCAATTTGGTGCACTATTTGACAGTATGAGCATTTATGAAAATATTGCTTTCCCACTTCGAGAGCATACTAATTATGATGAAAAAAAGATAAAAGAGGAAGTGATAAAATCACTTGAATTGGTAGGATTAAAACCCCAAGAGATTATACATCTTTTCCCACATGAGCTAAGTGGAGGTATGCAAAAAAGAGTAGCGATTGCTAGAACAATAATTTTACGACCTGATATCATTTTATACGATGAACCCACCTCTGGACTTGACCCAATAGCCAGCGATCTCATAAGTCGACTCATCGTAAGGCTTCAAAAAGAGCTTGGAACCACTTCGGTTGTCATCAGCCATGATATCAATGAGAGTTTTAAGATAGCAGATCAGATGATCATGCTTTATGATGGAAAAGTATTAGCTGATGCGGAGCCTGAGTTTTTCAAAACTACAGACAACCCTATCATCAGACAGTTTATCGATGGAATTAGCGAGTTATAAGTGTGCTTCACACTTTTCTAACTGATCTTCTGCTCTTTTCATAAATGAGTTTGGAGTATCGTCACCCTCATGGATTGTGATACCATAATTAAGAATAACTTTCATATTTACAAAAGTTCTTGCATCTACAATACTTTTGATTAAAAACGCAATCTTTTCAGCTGACTCAATGGAGCACTCTGGAAGTAAGATTATAAATTCATTTTCATTCCACTTTGCTAACACATCATGCTCTCGAACTTCATATTTGACGCATTCAAGAAGTTTTTCAGTTGCCTCTTTAACAAAAAAAGCATCATCTTTTTCCCAATCCATCTTAAAAAGAAGAACCGCTAAATTTTTCTCATTGTTTCTATCATTGTGTATATCAGAGTTTGCAAAAGCCGTTAATTTCTCTTTTGTATATTTACTCAAAAAGTCATCAAACGAGACTTGATCTCTAAGCTTATCTGATCTCAAAAAAGCTTTCAAGAAAAACATTTTTTTCCCAACCATAATTTTTACCTGCCTATAATTTTTTGCAAGTACATCTTCGTACTTAAAAAGCATATCGGTTAAAAAAAATATTTTGTTAATTTTTTTTATACTTAAGCTTTTTATTTAACTAAAGTGTTACAATTTAGAACATTTTGTAAAATATATTTTTACAAAATGAAACATACTGTCTATAAAAAAGAAAAATATCAATATTCTTTATATTAGAAGATTGTACAAGCTTTTATAATGACTTTTTATTAAATTTTTACTTTAATTGGGTTAAGTAATCAAAATTTGTGCCGATATACTTTTAAGCCCATGCAACGCTTGTTTCAACTCCTCCTCTTTTTTGGCGTTGCAGGGTCTTTTACATAAACATCTTCACAGCAAGTTCTAAATCCTCTTTTGTATCAATTCCAAAACTTTTACTTTTAACTTCTACCATAGCAATTTTTTCACCATAATAAAGAGCACGAAGCTGTTCTAACTTCTCAA
>JAOZKZ010000297.1 GCA_029935075.1 Campylobacterales bacterium | reverse complement strand
TTTAAAAAATGTTAAATTTAAATATAGATTTATCCCAACTATTTGGTTAAGTATTATTGTTTCATTAATTATGGTGGCATATTATCTTCCTCTGAAGATTATCTAGCCAGTTTCGAGCAGTTTTTATCAATTTAACCTCATGTTCCTCTCCATCAAGTAGTGTAATGACATCAAAAGCATCTCCACCTTGAAGAATAGATTTGCAATATCTCTATACTCTGTCTGCGACAAGGTGAATCTTTTCTTCATTTAGGTTTTCTTTTGCAATTATTCTTCCTAGTTCAATCATCTCATACGCTTTGTTAAATTCATAAAAACCACATGCATTGTGAGGAATACCGATGATGATATCAGGAGCATATCCTGCCATTTTACACTCTAACACGGCATTTTGCATGATGTCAATTGTACGACCCATGATGTCAAACATACCCATTTCGTCAAATTCACTTTTTTTCTCTCTAGTAAACAACTCTTCAGCTTTTTGCTTCATCTCAAAAAACATCTCTTGGATGCCATCTGTTTTTTCCCTCTCAATTTTAGGAATATCAATTTTATATGTTTTTGAGATATGGGCACTAAGACTTACGGCGATAGTTATATCTGTGTCATCTGATACAGTAGGAGCGATAGGAAGAGGATTGAGTACACCACCATCGATAAGATATCGCTTGGCAATTTTCTTAGGCGTAAAAACTGTAGGAATAGCAATGGAAGCTCGAACTGCATCCAAAAGACTCCCTTTTTGAAACCAAACCTCTTTTTGTTTGATAAGGTCAGTTGCCACAGCAGTATAAGAGATAGGAAGATCTTCTATCATGACATCTCCAATCATCTTTTCAATCTCTTGAAATACCTTATCCCCTTGGATAATTCCAGTTCTAGCAAATGACAAATCAATCAATGAAGCAACATCAAACAAATCAAGTCCCAATACCCACTCTTTATACTCTTGAAGTTTTCCACAGGCATAAAGAGCACCTATAAGTGATCCCATAGATGAACCAGAGATGGACTTTATCTCATAGTTATGTTTTAAAAGCTCTTCAATGACACCGATATGCGCATAACCTCTTGCACCACCACTTCCTAGCACTAAAGAGATAGTTTTTTTATTGCTCATTATCTTCTCCTTTTTTTGGATATTGTTTTAAAAGCCATCTTTTGCACTTTTGATATAGCACTTTCAACTATATCTTTAATTTCAGAGGTACTTATCTTGCCTGACTCATATGCTCTTTTGCTATCTTATGATATCTCTTTTCTCATTGTCTCTAACATTTTGTATCTCCTATTTCAAATTTGGGATTTTTAAATCCACTATTGAAATTGTATATGATTTGGAGAATTTTGTCTGTTACTTAAGAGGCACAAGAGAATTTTTTTGATTTTTTAAATTGGCTTTAGCTCTTTTAAATTAAAGCCAATTTATTTGGAGTAACTATTATTTACTTTTCTTACCTCCAACAAGCCAATAAGAGATAGATAATCCTACGATAACCACACCGATGATTAAAAGTTCCTCAGCTTTTTCAGAGGAGAGTGAGTAAATCAAGATTTTTCGTATGAGTGCAGCCATAGCAAGCATGATAAAAGCACCTATAGCAAAACCTTTACCTTGTAAATGATTTATTTCTTCATGAATTAGTTCAATGGCTGCCCATAAAACCAATAAACTTCCCAAGACTGTCAAAATACCTTTTTCTATCCCAATATCTGAAAAGAATAGTAGATAGATATCATAAACAAACAGACCAATCGCAAAAAAAGCAACAATGGCTAAAGCTCCTGCTAGAAAGAAATTGATATAAGAATTAAATTTTTTCAAACCTGTCAAGATAGTTTTTTCAAATTTTGACAAAGATAAAAACTTACTCAACTCCTCTTCTCTATATGAACTTGTTAGAACATCAAGATTCATATCTATAATTTTTTCAACAGCATTAATTTCTTTGACATGTTGCTCTTTGTTTTCAAAGTTTTCTTCTATACTTCTAAGTACAAAAGTTCGGACAAAGGTAAAAGCAGAGTTTACATAATGTGTAGGCAAACCAATCTTCACATGT
>JAOZKZ010000112.1 GCA_029935075.1 Campylobacterales bacterium | reverse complement strand
GCAATGGTCACGATCGTGTTTCACTAAACGATGGTCAAAAAGTTACTTTCGAAATAGGTGAAGGCGAAAAAGGCCCTCAAGCAGAAAACGTTACAGGTCTGTAATCTTTTTCTTTGAGCAGATTTATTCTGCTCAAAATGCTTCAAATATCATGCCAAACTATAAACAAGAGCCTTGAATTCTAAAACTACTTTCCTAACTGTATGATATCATGTATCCCAACGCCCACATCAATACCGCCAACATTAATAGTTTTACTTGCACCAATACTTGCAAAAGGATTATGCGTTGCTGTGCAACCTGTAAAAAATACAAGTATAAAAATTACTAAAATACTTTTTTTCATGATAGTTCCTTTTCTTTCATCATAGCATAATTATCCAGCATCTTTTGAAGTATAAAATCCACATGTGTTTTAAGCATATAATATTCACTCATATAAGAGAGTGGGACATTGACATGTTCTTTGATCTCTTTTTGGAGATTTTTAACCTCTTGTATTCCCGATATAAGACTCTTTTTATCATACTCTTCCCAATGTTGACCATGATAGTCTAACTTTTTGTACCATTTATAGATTTTGGATCGAATACGCCATCTATAGAGTGGTAAAAATCCTTTAAAGAGAGGGATTAAAAGTGTTAGAAGAGGGATAATCATGATTTTAAGTCTATCAAGATTGGAGGCAATCCAATAAGGAAAGATTTTTTCAAGGAAACTATCTCCTTTTAACATGTACTTTTTTGCTTGATCATTGATAGGGAGTTCTAAATGTTCAAGGGATGGAAATCCATTATTTCTTCTATTTTCACTTTTTACGACTTTAGTAAAAAGCCGTACTAATGTATCGTCAACATCTTTATGAACTGCCAATGTCGCTGTTGTTGAAAGTAGGTGGATATCATTTTTAGGAAGGTTGTTAATGAGATCAAGGCTTCCCTCATAAATCGTGATGCCTTGAAGATAAGAGAAGTTCTTTTCATAGGCTTTGATTCTCTTAAGTGAAATTGCTTGAATAGTTTTATCTTTGAGAAGCTTCGAAATGATAGGTGTATCAGCAGAGATCACAGAAAAAAAGGCATCAAGCTCCTCTTTTTTTAAGGCTTTGTAGGAGTTTAAAAGAGATAAATTTTCAATTTTTGTGATGCCGAGCTCAAGTTCGTTGGCATTGGCTATTTGCTTTATAAGTGCACTTGTTCCACTACCTTTTTCTCCAATGGAGACTTTTTTTGATTGGAGTTGTGAAACATAAGATATAGGCTTATCAACCTTTTTCATAAAAAGCCACAAAGGCTCAAAATAGATACTCGCAATGGATTCAATATCTTTATGAATTTTGAGATCAACTGTCCCACCTTGTACAAATCCAATATCAACTTTATGATCTTTTAAAAGTTCAAGTGTCTCAAGTGAACCAACCGTCTCTATGATCTTTACTTCAATACCATACTCTTGGAGTAATGTCTGATATCTTTGTGCATAAGTAAAATAACTTCCACCACTTCGCCCTGTAGCAATAGTAAGGACTTTATCTGCTTCTGGTTTGATAAACTGAGCACTAAACCAAAAAACTGCACCCACTAGAAGTAGTATAGGAAACCATACTTTTAAAAATTCTTTCACTATTTTCCTCTTTTATTATAAAACTCTTTTTTAAATGCTTGAAACCTATTTTCTAAAATGGCAACTCTAGTCTCTCTCATGAGGGTCAAATAATAGTGCAAATTATGTAAACTTGCCAATCTAAAATAGGTAAGTTCATGGGCTCTAAAGAGGTGGTTTAAATATCCTCTTGAGTAATTTTGGCAAGTATGACATGAACACTCAGAATCGATTGGCTCATCACTTAGTTTATGTTTAGCCCCTTTGATATTCATCTTTCCAAAAGAGGTAAATAGTGTTCCATTTCGTGCGTTTCTTGTGGGCATGACACAGTCAAACATGTCAATACCTCTTTCGATGTTCTCTATCAAATCCTCAGGTGTTCCTACACCCATAAGATATCTTGGTTTATCTTTTGGCAAAAATGGTACGGTAAACTCAACTGTCTCATACATGTCAGCATTTGCTTCACCTACACTAAGGCCACCTATGGCAAATCCGTCAAAATCAAACTCAGTTAATTGTGTAGCTGAAAGTTTTCTAAATTTCTTATCGATACCACCTTGGACTATGGCAAAAAGATTTTGTTGTCTGCCTATCCCTTTTGCTTGTTTGGCTTTATGATGTTCAATTGATTTTTTAGCCCAATTTGTAGTTCTCTCAATTGATAGTTTAATTCGTTCTTGTTCTGCAGGAAGTGCAATCAAATCATCAAGAACCATCATAATATCACTGTTTAAATTGTTTTGGATATCTATCACTTTTTCTGGTGTAAAGTAATGCAGCGAACCATCAATATGACTTTTAAAAGTGATTCCATTTTCATCTTGTTTTGTCATCTTTGAGAGTGAAAAGGCTTGAAATCCTCCGCTGTCTGTTAAAAAACTCTTTGGGTAATTTGCAAAGCCATGCAGTCCACCAAAATGTTTTACGCTCTCATCTCCAGGACGGAGATAAAGATGATAAGTGTTTGCCAAGATGATATCTGTTTTTAGATGTTCTATCATATCAAAACTATCAAGAGCCTTGATACTTCCAAGTGTCCCTACAGGCATAAAAACTGGGGTTTGAATCGTTGAATGTGCTGTTTTTATCGTACAAGCTCTAGCATTTCCATCAGTGTTGTCTAGTTGAAATTCCATCTATACTTCTTTTTGGGAGATTATAGTGCAACTTTTTTAAGACTATGGTGTATAAGTGCTAAAAATGCTGATTTTTCTACTGGTATATCATATCCACCATGTTGATCGATCCAGACAAGCAGCGAATATCTTACGATTTTTCTATTGACATCAATGATAATTACTTGTGGTCTTTTTTCAGCGGTATCTATATAAGGTATCTCACTTGTTTTTAATGCTTCTAAAACCACTTTTTGCACTACATCATTATCAATTCTATTATCTGCACTAAAATGGATATGAAAACGCTTGATATGGTCTTCAAGTGAGTGGTTGATAAAAGTGGAGCTGATAAACCTAGAGTTTGGAATGGTTATGCGTGTTTGATCACCTGTAAGAATTGTGACGGAGCGAAAATCCATATCATCAACAGATCCAATTATATTGGCATCAAGCTCTACTAAATCTCCTATGCGGATAGAGCGATCTACTTTCATCAGTATCCCCATGGCATAGTTGGAGATAAATCCTTGAAGCCCAAGGGCAATCCAAACAAGTATTGCACCAATGATGATAAATATCGTGTGTAAATTCAAGCCCATACTTTTAAGGGCGAAGAAAAAGGTACTAAGTATGATTAGATAATAACCACTATTTGCAACCATTCTTGCAGTTGATAGACTCTTAATCCTATTTGTTTTTCTAAACTTATCTACGATATTTTTATAGATAGAAGCGATGGTAAAACCAATGATAATAAGCACTATAAAGGTCAAGATAGTTTTAAGGGAAAAGGCTTTCTCTTCATATACAAAAAGGGTTTTATTGAAAATATTTTTTGCACCATCGTAAAGGTAGTCTAATCCAATCTGTGTAGAAGCTATAGCAACAGAAGAGCTATCAAATCGCCTCTCTTCAAGACTCAGCAGTAAAGATGCTACAGAAGACAACTTCTCCTTCTCTTTGTGACTTAAGAGCTTTATATCATTTTCAATTATAGTTATTGCATCTAAAAATGCTTTCTGCTCTTTCTCTTTCAACCACTTTAGTGCTAGTACAATCTCAGCTTCAAGCTTCTTATTGATTGTTATATCTGTCTCTTTTTGAATCTTTATCTCTTTTTTGATGATTATCTCTTGTGCTTTCTCATCTTGTAAGGCCTCACTATCTTTATCGATGTTCAAGAGGAGGTTTTTATCCTTTAGAGAATCTATCTCCTTATCAACATTTTTGATTATTGTTTTTGAGCTCTTCTCTTTAAAGTTAACCCTCATCATTGATGATTCGAATATATCAAACTCATTTTTAAAAAGTTCATTATAAAGTTTGAGAGATTTTGAGATCTTATTTTGTGATAGTTTATAAAATGCATATTGCATCTGATGGACTAAAAGTGAATGATTCGACTCATTTGGAACCAATTTTTGAATCTCATTTTTAAGTGAAAAAAGTTTCTCTTGTATCTCTCTATTTTTCTTCTCAAGCCTCTGTATCTCACTTTGAAGCTCGCTTAAAAGAATAAGTGCGGCAAAATATTCCTGCTGAGAAATTATATCATGTGAGAGCGTTACAGTTTCAAAAAGTTTGATATCATCTTGAACCTCATAAAGTTGTTTAAGTTTATTTAGCGTTGAAAGTTCAAGTGTGATTACATTTTGATTTTTGATTTTATGTACAATGCTACTATCGAGAACTTTTTCAATTTTTTGAAGCTCATTAGAGATATTCTCTCCCTCAAAAAGGGACTTATTTATCTCTGCTGCAAAAGTTGAAGTTATAATTAAAAGAGTCAATATCAATTTTTTCATATTGAATCTTAACACAACATTGCAAATCAAAGTTAAATTAGATATTATATATTAAAATTAAAAAGGATTTAAGTGCAAAATATTATATTAATGACACTTCTTATGATAAATATCCTTCATGCAGATACCGTAGGACTTGTTACAAAACAGTGGACTTCCGTACCTATGGAGATATATAATGAAACTGAAGTATTTACTAGCAACCCTGTAGAAAATGAAGTAGTGATACAAGCTGAAGAGGTAGTGGCTGAAAATATAACTTCCAATGGATGGATCGAAGAAGAAATTACTACCGTTGCTCAAACTTTTACACCTGAAAACATAATAACTTCAAATTTAGTTGAAAATGAGATGATAATAGCAAGTCAAAATACGATAGTCAGTAATACGGTACAAGAAGAGACGCCAATGGTGATTGAAAATGAAATCATTGAAGATGAGATACTCTCAAATACAGTAGATTCTACACCAGTTGAAGCGATAGAACTTAGTGGAAAAGCTGAAATTATTGAAAGTAGTTTAAACTTTAAGATTCAAAGTGAAAAAGTATTACAATTTTTTAACCCTTTATGGCTTTTTGTACAAGAGAACATACTCCTCTCTAGCCTGTTTTTTATTGTTTTAGGGCTTATCTTTTTTCTACTGTTTCGTACTCCCTCTTCGACAGATATTGATATGTATGATTTTGATGATGAGTTTGAGATACCACATGATATAAAGCCAAGGGAAAATAGTAACAATCCTATACTACCTATACTACATGAAAACAGTTCCATTATCACTCAAGGTCAATACTCTATTTTATACGGTTTGATAAATGAAACTTTTATCTATGAAAAAGAGCGGATTATGTTATCTCCTGATATAACACAAGAGCGAAAAGATAGAGCATTAATCTCTTTAGAGCGTAAATTTAACAAGATCTTGCATTTTAGTCTGCCAAAATTATCTTCTAATAATTCTTCGCACTTTACAGAGGGTGTTTTAGAGCTTTTAAATGAAGAGTTTACAAAAGATATTTTGGTCATTGCACTAAAAGATATTTTAAATATAAATAGCATAAATGAGGAAAATAAGGTAGAGATACGCAAAAAGTTAAAAAACTTAGTCACAAAAAAAGAGTTTGCATAGATTTTAAATTAAGAAACTTGATATGAAGAAAAATTTGATATGATGATCAAATATCTTAAATAGCTTAATAAAAATGGATTATCGTGAGCGTATTAACTAAAATTTTAGAACTCTTAGAAGAGCAAAATATCTTTCTAACTGGTGGAGCAGGGGTAGGAAAAAGTTATTTAACTAAACAGATCATTGATGATTATGAAGCAAATTATCGTGGTGTTGTTGTGCTTGGAAGTACGGGGATATCTGCTGTAAATGTTGGTGGACAGACCATTCATAGCTTTTTTTCCTTTGGGATCTCATCAAACTTTGAAGAGCTTGAATCCTCTGATAGGTATAACAGAAATCGCATCAAAGAGCTTGCAAAGATTCTTAAAAAAACTGATCTTGTAATAATTGATGAGATAAGCATGGTGAGTGCTGATTTACTTGATATGATTTTATATCGTTTGAGAAATGCAAGATTTATTGGAAAACTTTTAGTGGTTGGAGATTTTTTCCAACTCCCTCCCATACAGAAAAAACAGAATAATTCTATATTTGCTGAGGCTGTTTATGCATTTCAAAGCTCTTCTTGGGAGAGTTTTGATTTTTTAGGTGTGGAGCTTACTAAAATAAAAAGAACAAGTAATGAAGCATTTATGCAGATACTTGAAAAGATTAGGGTAGGGGAGTTAGATGATAGTTGTTTTGCCTACCTTCAAAAGCTCAAAGACAGTAGATATGAAGGAAAAAATGCAACCATACTTTATGGAAGAAATTATGAAGCAGATGTCTTAAATCGTCAAAAAGTGGCAGAGGTTCCTAGGGAAGAGTTTGACTTACCAGCAGTTGTAGAGATAAAAGATGCCAAGTTAAGAGAAACTCGAATTGCTTCTTGGAAAAAATCGCTTCCAATTATCGTTGATTTAAAACTAAAAGAGGGGATTCCTGTTATCTTTACAACCAATAAATGGGGTTCATATCACAATGGTGAAAAAGCGATTGTTGAACATATCGATGGAGATTCTATCGTGGTAGAAAAGGAGGGAAGACTTTTAAAAGTAGATCGTTTTGAGTTTGAGCTCAGTCGTTCTATGGTGGATAATAAAGGGGCACTAGATAGTGAAGTACTCTGCTCTTTGAAACAGTTTCCTCTTCGCCCAGCTTATGCTATAACGATACATAAATCCCAAGGCATGAGTTTAAACTCTCTTATCTGTAATGTAGATCATATTTTTGCAGATAGTCAATTCTATGTGGCTTTAAGTCGAGCTATTGACCCCGAAACTCTTAAAATCACTTATAGCAGAGATGATTTTAAGAGTTATCTTCAGAGGGTAGTTTCTGTGAGTGAGAGTGTCAAAGAGTTTTATAACACAAGTAAGATGCTCAAACTTGATTAAGGCTAGTCCAAGGGAGTAACCATACACATAGAAGCCATCAAGAGGGTAAGAT
>JAOZKZ010000111.1 GCA_029935075.1 Campylobacterales bacterium | reverse complement strand
GCTTCAAAAAAAGTACCTTGATAGTCAAGATATCTTACCCCGCCCCACCCTTCTCTATAACTGACAATGAGATCTAAAATGGATTGTGGCATGGGTGCAAAATGGATCATAAATGCATTAAAACAGTAGACAAAGACCACAACTTCCATAACTGTTACTAATTTTTCAAGACTGAGTTTTTGAGCTGCACGCATCCCGACATAGTAAGCTGCTGGAAATATCAACAGATATTTTGTGATAAATTTCATCTCTCCAAATTTTGGATTTATCGAGTTAAAACTTACCAAACTCATAATTATCGTACCTACGAAAAAATAGAGTAAGATTTTAAAGTGTAACTCTCTGTTTGAGATATCTTCAACAAGAAGCAACATAAAAGTAATCAAAACAAAAAATTGACCAATTCTCACCCCTGCAACAAGCTTAAGAGCAGGTATAGATAAAAATACAAGTATTGCTATATAGAGATAAAAATAGACCTTGCTTGAAACCTGCATCTTATCTCTTTTGCATAAGCCAAGGTAAATTGCATGTTTTAAATACTGCCAACATGGTCATAAAATAGAGTGAAGCAAAAGCGATAGTAGTAGCAAGTGCTGCACCATATAAGCCATATTTTTTAATTAAAATATAATTTAGAACAATATTTATGATAGTAGCAATTATCGTAATTACTGCATTTAATTTTACTCTGTCTATATGATTTAAAAATTCAGAAACAGGTTTTCTTAACCCTTCAAAACTATAGCCTATCACTAACAGAGGGATATATAAAAGTGCATCATTAAATTTTTCATCAATCATTAAATCAAAAAGATAAGGCATCAAAGTAATATATATGGCAGTAAAAACCACAACAAAAGCCCAGTAAGCATAAGTTACTTGAACAACT
Organism: Campylobacterales bacterium; assembly: GCA_029935075.1. Taxonomy (GTDB): domain Bacteria; phylum Campylobacterota; class Campylobacteria; order Campylobacterales; family QNZT01; genus SZUA-1433. Next base: position 6,224 of record JAOZKZ010000111.1, on the reverse strand, counting down.
TTGACTTTATCACCATGGCTGTCTGAATTTAAAAGTTCAAACATGTAAGGTTCCCATGCTTTTAAGACAGCATCAAAAACCATGTTGACAATAATAGTCATCGTTATAGCAATGGCATAGATACCAGCAGCTTCAAGAGAAATCATGTTTGCAATAAAAATCTTGTCCACAGTTCCCATGACAAAAAGACCTAGTACATAAAATGTTAAGGGAAACAAAAAAGCACTAAGCTCCTTAATCTTTAAAAAATCATAATCAAAATGAATATAACCATTTTTTCGAAGATAGTAAATTGCAAAAACTGCTGAAAGTGAAAAGACTGCAAGTTCGGCAAAAAACTTACCTTGCCATCCCCATGAAAATTCGATAATCAAAACAAGTGCTAAAGAGAGCGTTAAAGCAACCTGTATAAATTGGAAAAGTGCATATTTTAATGCATCTTTTTCAAGCTGTATGATGGTTGAAAGTAGTTGCCAAAAAACTTGAAAGAGACAGAGTAAAATGATATAAAAAACTAAATAGGTATTATCTTCATAGGTAGAAAAAATCGTATCTTTAAGTCCATAAAGAGCCAGTAACACCACAAAAAATGTGATAAAGATCATGATAAATATATTTGATATATAACGGCTCATACGCTCTTTACCCACAGAACTGTACTTGACCATCACAAAATTTGAGGGGAAAAAACCGATATAGATAACAGAGATGGTTGCCACAGAGGTGATAAGCCCCAACATTCCATAATCTTCTTTAGTCAAATAGTAGGTTAAAACGGGGAGAATAAAAAAGTTCATCCCTTTATTGACCACCGTACTTAATGTAAAAATTAAAATATTACGAAGCAGCTGATTTTTAAATAATGCTTTCAAATGTTATACCTTTGTTAATTATCAGCATATTTTCTATTATGATTAATATACTTTTTATTCTCTTTTCGGGAAATGATTTTGATATATTTTTGATTAACACCATTTAAAACAAACCCTAAACTCTTAATACCATTCTTCTCTGCAATACTCTCCATATAAGTTACAAAACTCTTTTCAGAATAGTTTGATTTCAAAACGCCAATCACAAGATCAGCCTTTTTCATCAAGAAAACAGCTTCTGCAGCAACACCTGCTGGAGGAAGATCGATAACAATATAATCATACAGTTCTCTTAACTCTTCAATCATCTTATCGATATAATCTGAATTAATTATCTTCATCGGATTTGAAACTTTTGGACCTGATGGTATCACATAAAGATTTTTAAATTCATTTGATCGATAAACTACTTCTGATAATTTTGTATTACCAAACAGTACAGAAGTAAGTCCTACTGAGTTATCAATACCAAATTTAGAGTGAATCTCTGGAAGCCTGAGATCTAGTGATAAAACAACAGTCTTTTTATCTCCCATGCCAAGACAAATTGCTAGGTTGGCAGCCAAAGTGGTTTTCCCCTCTCCTTTTACCATGGAAGTGATAGCAATCACTTGGGATTTCTTTTCACCCTTAAATCCATCAATTCTATCTCTTAAAGACCACATCATCTGTGAAGCGATAGAGTCTGGCTCTTTGGAGACAAAAAGATCATTGTAAAGCTTTTTATCTTTTACATAAGGGATAGTCCCTAGATATGGCAATCTTGTCAACTCTTCTACTTCACTAGGAACTGTAATCCTTTTAGCAAAATAGGCACGAACCATGGCATATAAAAGTCCGAACAAAAGACCTAAGACAGTACCAAGTACCATCAAGATAGACTTTTTAGGTTTGGCATGTCGCTCAGGAAGAAATGCAAAATCCAGCACTCGATAGTTATAATCTCCCTGGATTTTTTTAGAGATCGTAATCTGTGTCTTTTTATCACGCAGTAGTAAATAGTTTTTTTCCAAAAGACCATGTTCTCTTTTTAGTCTAGCATAACCGATCTCTTTATGTGGGACTGTTGTAAGATTTGATTTATACTTAGAGAGATAACTTTTAATTTTCACTCTTTTAGAGTGTGTATTTTTAAGCATCTGTTTAAGATTCTTTTCCATGGTTAAACTCTTTTGAGCAATACTTTTTTTGATTTGAATCAGACTTGGATGTCTTCTCTTATATTTTTTACGAAGTGTTTTATATGCATCTTCTTCCAAGGCAATAGAGTCAGCAAGTTTAATTAAGTTTACATTTTTAAGTTGTGAAATTCGTGTTAAAATATCTTTATAATCATAACTTTTTTTATAAATATTAAAAATTGTTCTGATATTTTGATGAAAAATATCTAAATCTTCCAATTGGCTCTCATACTTATAAATAGTATTAATCATATTCTTAGTCTGTATGCTGATGCCAGCAACTCTATTTCGTTCGATAAATTTTTGAAGTCCTTTTTCTGACACATCAAGCTTTTTCTTTGCGATAACAAGTTCAGTATCAAGAAGCTTCAAATGTCCTTCTGTTTGAGATGCTTGATCTCCAGCAATGACTTGCATATACTCTTTTAAAAGTGCATTTACAAATTTTTGGGCACTTTTTGGAGAGTAGTCATCATATATAATTTTAATCAGACTTGACTTCATACTATTTTTAATGACCGTTAAATTCCTTAGTGCCTTATCCACATGATCTCTCTCATACTCAACTTTAAAATAGATATCTTTTTGAGATGAAAAACGATTTTTTACAATAGTAAAATCCATATACTCACTAACAACTGGTTTTGAAAATTGATAAATAAGTGCTTTTGTCTCATGTTTTCCAAGTAAGTTTGCACTTAATCCACTATTTGATACTAATCTAAGGGCATAATGGTTTTCATCAATAAGTTCGATATGAAATACCTTCTCATAGAAATCATCATCCTTTATATGTAAGTTATTAACAAAAAAAGGTGGATTTTTTTGCACCATTTTAAATGGCTTTAACCCTCCATTCTCATAATAGTTGATATTTGCCTGAAGTGACTTCACAACTTTTGATATAAGATATCGTGACTGTAAAAAATCCATCTGTGTTACAAAGTTTCTCTCATACGCACCTTCTGCAGCCCTTTCAGCACCAGATACACCAAGTAAATTGTATTTGGGAACAATTTCAAGTGTTGCATCTGTTCTATAAACTTTTTGTGCAAAAAGAAGATAGACAAAAGTTAAAAGTATAAAAAGTAGGGTTATAAAGATAATTGATTTTTTATAATCAGAAATTTTATCAAAAAAACTTCTCTGGTGAAATTCATGTTCATTGATGCTCATATTTTCATCCTACTTAAATACTTGATAAAGCATCAAGGTGCTAAAGAGTGTATTAATCCAACTTAATGATGCATCAGCTCCACTAAGTGGCAAATTGAAATCCTTGACATTATTGTGTGCTACATAGACAATATCATCAGGTAAAAGATGTACATTATTGACATTGACACTATACATGTCTGTCAAATCTATATGAATAATTCGATAATTATCTTTCGTGCCCCGTACCACTTTTATCACTTCTCTTTGGGCAGTATCTTTCAAACCACCTCTCACGGCAATTGCTTTTAATGGGGTTATGGTTCGATATTTCATCAACTCAATTGCACCTGGATTTTTCACCTCACCTAAGACATAAATTTTTTGATTTAAAATTTCTACACGAAGTGCCGGTTTTTCGAGATAACTTGAATACTTCCGATAGAGTTTATCCACCACCATCTCTTTAGTCAAATTTCTTACCATCACTTTGCCAATGAGCGGCATCATAATTGTACCATCACTCTGTACTTCAATTCCTACATCTGTCTCAGAGAGATCTTTACTTTTAGTGCTAAGTTCTGGATACTCAAAAAATATTATCGAAAGACGGTCATGGGTTCTAATTCTATATTGATTATTCCCTGTAAAAGCCTGAGTGTCGTAAATGCGTTGTGTATTTTTATAAAAAAGTTCATGCTTCTTACCCGAACAGCCACTAAATAGTGTTACTAAAACTGCAAAAAGCGTTAAAAATTGTATTGTTTTCACACTATATATCCTATTGTTTATATCTTTTATAATCTATATATCGGTCTAAATCAAAACTTTATTAATAGACTTTTTTCAAAATTCGTATATATAGTATATTTTAGATATAATCCCCGCTTAAAAGGTGATTTTATGAAAATATACATAGCAACAGATCATGCAGCATTTTGTATCAAAGAGGATGTTAAAAAGATTTTAATATCTCTAGGAAATGAAGTGATTGATCTTGGACCTAGCAATGATGATAGAGTTGATTACCCTGATTTTGCACATAAACTTAGTCTTGCAGTTTTGGAAGATTCAACAAGTCAAGGTCTGCTTATCTGTGGTACGGGAATTGGCATGAGTTTGAGTGCAAACAAACATATCGGAATTCGTGCAGCTTTATGTCATGATGCATATACTGCCCAGATGGCAAGAGCACATAATGATGCTAATGTATTATGTTTTGGACAAAGAGTTGTTGGATTAGGCACAATTGAGTCTATTTGTAAAACTTGGTGTGAAACCACTTTTGAAGGTGGAAGACATGCTGATAGAGTTGAAAAAATAGAGTTGTAATCATGTTTGGTGAATGGTTTGTCTATACAGTTTTAATTTTTGTGATTATCTATCTTCTCATTATGCTAAATTATAATAAAGCACTTTACAAAAGAGAGATGACCGCTAACAAAATTAAAAAAGGCAATATCGACGACTCAAAGCTTATGATTCGAAAGTATCGCGTACAACTCCAGCGTGCCATCGGAAATATTGATATTCTTACAGAAGAGCTCAATAAAGTACGAAATGATATCAAAACATTGAGAGCTAGAAACTCACAAAATAGATTGGAAAATGATCTGTTAACACAAAAAATAAAAGAGTTAGAAGAGCGGATTGAAGCTCTAATTTAAAGGATTTAACATGGGTATAGAGAGTATAGGGTATATAGCATTTGGACTTATGATAGTTATGGCCTTAGCAATAAAACTTGCAATGTTTAGGGACTAACATATGGAAAAATTAACTTCAGCAGATAGAGAATACCTCTTAAATACGATTAGAGATATTCCTGATTTTCCAAAACCAGGTATCAACTTTAAGGATATTACCACGCTATTAAACAATGGTAAAGCATTTAGGTTTTTAATGGATCACCTTGAAGCAAGATACAAAAATTACGATTTGGATTTTATCGCTGGAATTGACAGCAGAGGTTTTATCTTTGGAGCACCTTTGGCCGATCGTTTAGGAATTGGTTTTGTTCCGATTCGAAAACAGGGGAAACTTCCCTATACCACAATCGGCGAAAAATATTCACTAGAGTATGGTTTTGATGAAGTTGAAGTTCATATCGATGCTTTTAAGTGTGATAAAGAGAAGGCTAATGTTCTTTTGATAGATGACCTTATCGCAACTGGAGGTACCGCAAAAGCGGCTGCAAATTTGGTAAATCAAGCAGGGGCAAATTGTGTTGAAGCCTGTTTCTTAATAAACCTAACATTTTTAGAGGGTGATAAAGATCTCAAAGAGAAAACCAAAGTCTACTCTATATTGGAGATTGATTAGTGTATATTCCTAAACCTTCACGATTTGACCCTGACAGCAATGGACACTTTGGGATTTTTGGTGGACGCTATGTTCCTGAAACTTTGATGCCAACACTTTTAAGCTTAGATAAAAACTACAAAAAAGTGAGATTTGATAAAGAGTTTTGGTCTGAGGTAGATTACTACTATAAGCAGTATGTTGGTCGCCCTAATCCACTCTATTTTGCTGAAAATCTCTCTAAAGAACTTGGTGCAAAAATCTATCTAAAAAGAGAAGATTTAAACCATACAGGTGCACATAAGATTAACCATACTGTAGCTCAAGCACTCTTAGCTAAAAGACTTGGAAAGAAAAAAGTTATCGCAGAAACTGGAGCGGGTCAACATGGTGTGGCAACTGCAACTGTAGCGGCTCTTTTTGGGCTAGAGTGTGAAATATTTATGGGTGAAGTGGATGTCAAACGACAAGAGTTAAATGTTTTTAGAATGAAACTTTTAGGGGCTAAAGTTCACTCAGTGACAAGCGGAAGTAAAACACTCAAGGATGCTATGAATGATGCAATTCGCCACTGGGTAACGCACGCTAGAGATACTTACTATATCATCGGAACCGTAGCTGGACCTCATCCCTACCCCATGATGGTAAGAGATATTCAATCCATCATAGGATATGAAGCAAGAGCACAAATTTTAGAAGCTGAAGATAGATTGCC
>JAOZKZ010000296.1 GCA_029935075.1 Campylobacterales bacterium | reverse complement strand
TTAAAAGATATAGAGCATCCCTATTGGTGGCCAAATTGTGGAACATTTGAAGTGCTAGTTGGGGCGATTTTAACGCAACAGACTAAATGGGAGAAAGTAGAGTGTTCTTTACAAAATCTTAGAGATAATAATTTTTTAGAGTTAGAAAAGATAGCAGAACTTGATGCAACTATTTTAGCCCAGCTTATCAAGCCTAGTGGTTTTTATAACAACAAAGCAAAACGATTAAAGGCTCTTTGCCTAGCTATGGTTTCGGAGTTTGGCAGTTTTGAAAAATTTCAAATTTCAGTTACAAGAGATTGGCTATTGGAGCAAAAGGGAGTAGGGCAAGAGAGTGCAGATGCTATACTTTGCTATACATGTAAGAGAGAAGTTTTTGTGGTTGACAACTATACAAATAAGCTCTTAAAATCCCTTGGATACGAGTTTGAGAGCTATGAAGAGCTCCAAGAATGGATGGTTGGTGGGGTAGAGTCAAACCTTGATAATATTAATAAACTTTATAATTGTGAAGTGGATTTATTCACAATTTATTCACGATTTCATGGCAAAATTGTAGAACTTGGAAAAAGTAAAAAAGATTTAGAGGAGCTACAAACATGAATCAAATGGAAAATATCGATATCACAAAAAAAGATGAATATCTTGCTCAGGTGACTGAGTTCAAAAAGAAGTACAAAGATAAAAAGAGCGAACTTGAATGGGCAGATGATGAATGGGAAGAGTCAGTCATCGAAGAAGAGATGAATAAGTATGCATCTAGGATTAGACTGCTTAACAAAAGACTTTTAGCTATCAAAGAGATTGAAGTAGAGGAGAGAGCTTAAAGCTCTCTTTCTTGAACTACATTTAATCCAAACCCACTAATTCCTATAAACTCCCTACGTGTATTTGTCACAAGAAGTTTTATATCACTAAACCCTAAATAGTTTAATATCTGAGCACCGATGCCAAACTCTTTCATATATGGATTTTCATTGGCTGCTTTTTCTAAAAATATAAGAACTCCACCCTCATTTTTAAGAATTTCTACACTTTTGATAATACTAAGATGACGATTTTTACTTAAAAGATCTAAATCAGTTCCGATATTGTGAAATCGAACATTTTGCATGTTGTTTTCATTTTTGAAAAGATAAGCGATATGGTGATTGCCATTGTGATCCACAAAATCAACTCTTTTTGCCTCAGCATCTAAAAATGTTGTTTTTGCTTCAGCCACAACTTTTATAAGTGACTCATGCTCCATGCGATACTCAACGATATCTGAAATATAAACAATTTTCAAATCATGCTCTTTTGCAAATATTTCTAAATCATCACGCCGTGCCATTGTCCCATCTTCTTTCATAATTTCACAGATAACAGCAGAAGGTGCAATCCCAGCTAACTTACAGATATCCACAGAGCCCTCTGTATGACCCGTACGAACCAAAGTACCACCATCCTTGGCAATAAGTGGAAAGATATGTCCAGGACGCACTAAATCGCTTGCTGACGAAGCATAATCCGCTAAAAGATGGATAGTCATATCTCTTTCCGCCGCAGATATTCCAGTTTCACACTCTTTTGCATCAACTGAAACGGTAAAAGCTGTCTCATAAGAGGAGTCATTTTTACTTACCATTGGATTTAAATTCAATCTTGTAGCAATTTCTTGTGAAAGTGCTACACAAATAAGACCTTTTGCCTTTGAAGCACAAAAATTAACCATCTGCGGAGTTGAAAATGTAGATGCATATACCAAATCCCCCTCATTCTCCCTATCTTCATCATCAATCATGATGACCATGTTTCCTTTTTTAATCTCTTCTATAGCTGCTTTTACTCGTTGAATTGGCATACTTTCTCCATGTTTTATTGAAATATATATGAATTATAGCAATTAATTTATAAAAGGACTTGACAAAAAAGAAAAAAATTACTATAATCACATCTCAAATTTAAAATGACTGATGTTGGGGTGTGGCCAAGCGGTAAGGCATCGGCTTTTGGTGCCGACATTCAGGGGTTCGAATCCCTTCACCCCATCCATTTAAATTTACTTTTATTGTCGCGGGATAGAGCAGTTTGGTAGCTCGTCGGGCTCATAACCCGAAGGTCAC
>JAOZKZ010000110.1 GCA_029935075.1 Campylobacterales bacterium | reverse complement strand
AAAGCACAAACACTATATTTCAATGTCTATTGCATAATCTGTGTATATATTTTTTTAGGAGTCAATGTGGCAAATATTTTAATAATTGGTGCTGGTGGAGTAGGTCGTGTTGTTGTGCATAAATGTGTACAAAATAAGGATGTTTTTTCAAAAATTACTTTAGCAAGCCGAAGACTTAGTAGTTGTGAGGTGTATCAAAAAGAGGTAAAAGAGCGTTACGATGTTGATATAGGTATCGCTGAGGTAGATGCAGATAATATTCCAGCACTTGTATCACTTATCCAAAAAGTAAAACCTGACATGGTGTTAAATATCGCTCTTCCCTACCAAGACCTTACTATCATGGAAGCATGTTTGCAGACCAAGGTTCATTATCTAGACACAGCAAATTATGAACATCCTGATTCTGCAAAGTTTGAGTATAAAGAGCAGTGGGCATTTGATGAGCGTTATAAAGACGCAAAGATCATGGCACTTTTAGGGAGTGGTTTTGATCCTGGTGTTACCAATGTTTTTTGTGCTTATGCTCAAAAACACTATTTTGATGAGATAGAGACTATCGATATTCTTGATTGTAATGCAGGCGACCATGGTTATGCTTTCGCGACCAATTTTAATCCTGAGATAAATTTGAGAGAGGTGAGTAGCAAAGGGCGTTATTGGGAAAATGGAGTATGGATAGAGACTGAACCTATGGAGATAAAGATGGTTTGGGATTATCCGCAGATCGGCAAAAAAGATAGTTATCTTCTTTACCATGAAGAGATGGAGTCCTTGGTCAAACATATCAAAGGGCTTAAACGGATTCGTTTTTTTATGACTTTTGGAGAGAGTTATCTAACACACATGAAGTGTCTTGAAAATGTTGGTATGTTAGGGATTAAAGAGGTTGAACATAACGGTCAGAAAATAATTCCAATGCAGTTTTTAAAAACACTTCTTCCAGACCCTTCAACGCTAGGAGAGAGAACAAAAGGCAAGACAAATATCGGCATAGTTGCAACTGGCGTAAAAAATGGCGTAAAAAAGTCGATATACATTTATAATGTTTGTGACCACCAAGAGACTTTTAAAGAGACGGGAGCACAGGCAGTTAGCTATACGACGGGTGTCCCTGCTATGATTGGTGCGAAGCTGATGATGGAAGGCAAGTGGACAAACCATGGTGTATTTAACATCGAAGAGTTTGATCCAGACCCATTTATGGAAGAGTTAAATGTCCAAGGTCTGCCTTGGTATGTAGAAGATTTATGATAGAATAATTAAAATTCAAAATTAATAAGGGGAATGTATGAAAAGTATTGATATGGGTTCAGACGAGTTTTTAGCGGAGATTGAAAAAACAAAAAAGTTTGCAGATAAAGTAAATAAACAATTTGGGTGGGTCTATAATCCAAATGAAGATGTAAACGAAGGTGTTATCATGGGGCTTGCTCGTCATAAAATGCTTTATAAAAAGAGATTTTGCCCATGTTTTATGGTTTTTGAGAACAAAGAGACTGGAAAACATGAGAGTGCTGACAACAGAACTTGTCCGTGTAAGCCAGCAATTGAGGAAGAGCTTCCTGAAAAAGGTGTTTGTCATTGTGGAATTTTCTGTACTCCAGAGTTTGCAGAGGCACAAAAACAAGCATGATTGCAAAGATAGATATAAGCTCTGATGAGTATAAGTCAGAGTTAGAAAAAACTGTTAAGTTTTCTGATAAAGTAAATGAGCAGTTTGGTTATGTATACAACCCCGATCCAGAGATAAATGAATCAGTTCAGATGGGTTTAACTCGAAATAAGATGATTTATGGCAAGAGATTTTGTCCATGTTTTATGGTTATCGGGGAGACTAAAGAGGAGCAAAAAGAGGCAGATAACCGCATCTGTCCATGTAAGCCTGCGATTGAAAAAGAGATTCCTGAGCAGGGGTCTTGTCATTGTGGAATTTTCTGCACTCCTGAGTATGTAGCACAACATAAACAAGAAGAAGTAATTGATAAAGTTACACATACCCATTCAAGAGGTTTGACAAAAGAAGAGTGTGAAATACTTCTGAAAAAAGAGCAACTTGATGGTGATGAACTTGAAGCACTACTCGAAGCTAAAAATCTTGACTTCATAAACTTCACACTTGTGGATGTTAGAGAGTGGATGGAGTGGCAACAGATGCGAATCGTAGGAACTGATGCACTTGTCCCGACGACTTCGTTTTATGAGGCTCTTTCTCAGATAGAGGATAAAAAATTTGAGCCAATTATCGTATATTGTCTTACTGGAAGTAGAAGCAATTACTGCATGAATGCCATGAAACAGATGGGATATGCACAAGTGAGTAACTTAACTTACGGTATCGTCTCTTTTCATGGAGATAAAGAGAGTGGAGCGTAATTCGCTCTTCTCTTAAAACTGCTACTTATCTAAACATAAAATAAAAAATTACTTACTTTTTTAAATAAAATCTATCTTTTAGTTAAAGTTTTCATTACAATGGAAACTATAATTAATATAAAAGGAGATTGGTAATGAAAAAATTACAAATAGTTTCAAGTGTGGCACTAAGTACATTTTTGATGAGTGGGTGTGGTGGTGAAACTAGTAAAAGTATCCAACCACATAAAATTGATAGACAGATATTGGAAACTGTAATAAACAATAACGGCGATGGAAATGCATTTTTTTCAGTAAAAAATGATGATAAAAGCTATATGTTTCAATTATCCCCTCATGGTGATATTAAAGAGCATATGCAGATTTATATTGACTTAGATAAGAGTGGAGAGAGTGGATATACACCTTATGAAAAAGAGGGTATCGGTGCTGAATATCTGCTTGAAGATGATATATTGTTTAAATATACTGGTGAAGGTGGGTTTGATTGGTCATGGGAGTATGTATCTGAGTTTGGCAATCCAAATACAAAGCTATTATCAAAGATTCCAATTGATTATTTTGGAGACAATGTTAACACCTTTAATGTTCAAGCTGTGATACTTGATGAAGCTTGGGATGGACGTTTTTCAAGTGATTTAAAGCGTTTTGCAAAAGTTATTGATCGCAAAGAGCATAAAAAATATATAGATGAAGAAAAAGAGTTCTACATGGCAAATGATAAGTTAAATTATTATTTTTCTTTGCCGTATGGAGAAGGGGTAAGACACCGACAGTTTTTTGTTGATTCAGATAATGTCTTAGAGACGGGATATACAGGAACAGGTAATGGTGTGGGTGCTGATTATCTTGTTGAGGATAAAATGCTCTTTAGGTACACTGGAGATGGGGCTAATTGGTTATGGGAAGAGGTACAGCAAATTAGTGATGTACGACCAAGATTTATACCTAGTCCACATCCAGGATCACCCCAAAAAGGAGAAGCTCCCTATATCATTGTGTCTAAAGAAACAGTTGCTGATTGGGCGGGTAAAATAAAAGTGTTGGGTATTAGTCTTAATGAAACGTGGAATGAAATCTATACTACAGTTTCTGGAGAGTATGGAGAGATACAAAACCAAGTACAGCGTGTTACTGCAATTGAGGGTTATACTGTACCGGAGCCAGACCATAATGGATACATGCACCAATGGAGTACTAAATTTATAGATATTTTAGGTACTGATGCGTATGCACTGAACTATTTTGGTGGTGCGGCTGGTCCAGGGTTGTATTATCCATATGGTGCGTATTTATCGCTATTGAATGTAAATGAGATGCAAAATCCAATACTAAAAAGTCAGCTAAACCTTGGTGATGATTTTATGCCTATAGATATACTTACAAGTTATAATTATTCCTATGTTGTATTGGAGTATCGACCAGATCCAAGTATGATTGCTAGCTCTACTCGTTTAAAAATAGTGGATACAACAGATAAAGACAATCCTATAATCGCAGGCAGTACCTCACTTTTTGGCGGTCCTTCATCAAATCTTACCATTATAAAAGAGGGTGATTTACTTTTTGTGAATGATGACAACCATGATATATCAATTGATATAAGTGATCCAACTAATCCAGTAGTACAGTAATTTAGTCAACTAAGATAGGGATGAAATAGTCTCTATCTTTTTAGTACTACCTCTGCATCAAAATCATCTGATTTAAAAGTGATTTCATCTTCTTTAACTTGTGTTGCTTCAAATGAATTATTTAAAAATTGATTTACTGCTTGATCTGCATCTTCTGATTGTTGACATGATGCGTGGTCTAGGTCAGCTTCGTAACTGATTTTAGAAAATGAAATCTCTTTGTCACTTATCTTATATCTAGCAGTTAACTTTTTACAATCTGCATAAGCTAGAACTTTGCCATCTTCAAAGCTCATATCTATTTTATATGCTTTGTTAGCTGTGCTTATGGAAGTTGTGTAAAACTTATCCAAATCCATGGTAATCTCTTCCCAGTTTTTACTAGATAATGTCTCTTTCAAATCTAACTCTTGCGTGCTTAATGTGCCAAGTTTGTCATCTTTTGATCCTAAATTGACTGATATTTCGCCATTTTTTCCACTTGATGAGCCACAGCCTACAAGAAAAAGTAATGAAATTGTTAAAATTGTTTTTTTCATAATAAGAATCCTTCTATATATTTCAATATCGGCAAAAAATAAAACTGTTTTAGATTTTTTCACAATTATGTGATAGACTATATTTGCAAGGAGAAAAATTATGAGATATATTTTTATAGTAATAAGTTCGCTATTTTTTTTAGGATGTTCTCCAAAATATAAGATAGTTAACGAATATATAGCACCACAGACTGAGGCAGGAGTGGTACGTTTAGGTGAGTGTCAAAAGCAATATGGAAGTTGTAAAGAGGTTTGTAAAGCCAATTTTGAGATATGTAAAACTAAAGCACATGCAGCTGCAAAAGCTAATTTTGAGAATAAAATGCAACAATATTTAGTTGCACAAGAGAGATATATAGATGATATGGAGATGTATCAGTTAGAGATAGATTTGATGTATTTTGATGGCTTTGGTGGGTACGGTTATGGTATGTATGGTGGCTATGGCAGATATGGTGGGTTTTATCCTCATAGCATGCTAATGATGGGTCCTATGCCACTATTTCGACCAGTAAGACCACGAAAACCTAGCCTACAAAGAGAGATGCAAGCTGCTGAAATGCAGATGTGTCAGATAGATTGTGGTTGTACTAAAACTTATGATGGTTGTTTTATAAGTAGTGGTGGAGTTTTAAAAATAAAACGAATCTGTGTAGAAAATTGTCCAAAGTAATCCTAATCACGGGTTGCTCTAGTGGCATAGGATACTACTGTGCAAAAGAGCTTCATAAAAAAGGCTATAGAGTTTTTGCAACGGCTAGAAAATCTGAAGATGTTCAGCGACTTCAGGCTGAGGGGCTAGAATCTCTTCAGCTTGATTTGGATGATAGTCAGAGTATTAAAGAGGCTGTTGATGAAGTGTTAAAAAGATGTGACGGAAAACTCTATGCACTATTCAATAATGGTGCTTATGGGCAACCCGGTGCGGTTGAAGACCTGACTCGTCAAACGCTTCGTGCTCAGTTTGAAACCAATATCTTTGGGACTCAGGAATTGACAAACTTGGTACTTCCTTCCATGCGAGCAAATGGGGAAGGGCGTATCGTACAAAACAGTTCAGTTTTGGGATTTGTCTCCATGAAGTATCGTGGTGCTTATAACGCTAGCAAATATGCCCTTGAGGGATTAAGTGACACTTTAAGGCTAGAGCTTAGTGATGAGAATATATTTGTCTCTTTGATAGAGCCAGGTCCCATAAGAAGTGATTTTAGAAAAAATGCTTTGGAAAAATTGATAGAAAATATTGACATAGAACATAGTGCTCATGCCAAAAGGTATAAAAAAAAGCTAAAAGGCTTACAAAGTGAAGCTGATATCCCTTTTACTTTGGGTTCGGATGCTGTTTTTAAAGATTTGCTACATGCACTAGAGTCTAAAAACCCTAAGGCAAGATATAGAGTGACAATACCTACTAAATTTTTTACATTTCTTAAAAGAGTTCTCAGTACAAATGCATTAGATTTTATCTTAAGAAAAGTAGATTAAAAAAACTTTTTAATAAACAAAAGCTTCATTTTGTTTAGATTAAATAGTGTAATATTTCCCATCTAAAGGAGATGTTATGAATGTGACTAATCAAGATATGGCAGATGTACTGGGTAGAACATTAGACGAGATTAATGAACTAAAAAAGTCTAATGAAGCAGAATATAAAGTTTTAAAAATAGGTATTCTTTGTAAAAAATTGAATCTAAATGTTGAGGACTTAGAAAGAATGCATGATTTGAAAGTTTCTACTTCTCAATAAAAGGCAACATTTCTTCGATAGATCTTCGGTTTGAAGCGAGTATCGTCCCTTCTTTGTCAATGAACCAAAAAGAAGGTGCTCCAAAAACTTCAAACTTTTTTGCAAAATTTTCTTCGCTATCCGCTGAGGTGTTATCAACAAGAACAGGGTAGTTTATACCTTTTTCTTTCATATAGGGTATAAGTGCTTTAGCATCTAGCGATAAGTCCAATGAGTAAGTTACAATTTCAATACTTTCATCGTTTTTATACTTATCACAAATTTTTTGTATGTGAGGAAACTCTTTTATACACGGTGGACAGTAGCTTGACCAAAATACAACGATGATATTTTTCCCAAGGTTTGATTTGACACTCCATGCTTTACCATCTACAGTATGAGCTTTTGCATCAGGGGCTTTTGTGTTTATCCCTTTTGATGAGGCTGTGTACATTTTATAATAATACTGAACATATGGAATCCCTTTATAGACTACATAGATAGATATTAGAAGTGCTAAAATTGCGAGTATATATTTCATAGAAATTCCTCAGATTTATATTTTAAAATTTTGCCATTGTCATCAGCAAAATAGATATAACCACTATCGTCAAATGTAACTCCTTCTTGAGCAAAATCTTGCAATTTTTTTGTTGATACTACTTTTCTATTTTTCAAATCATATTTTATAAGGAGATTTTCACTATCACTCACCATGTAAAGATATCCATCGTGAAAGCTTAGACCTGCTATATCTTTAAAGCCATGATTGACAATTTCTTTAATAGCTGTCTTTTTCTTCTTAATTGTATCAATTTTTATCACTACTGAGGCATCATCTTTTGGCCATTTTTTGGTTGATTGGTTTGATAGATAGATACCATTTGG
>JAOZKZ010000295.1 GCA_029935075.1 Campylobacterales bacterium | reverse complement strand
TATCTTTGAGTACGCCAGCCTCATGTAGTGCCATTGGTGCTGCACAGATAGCTGCAATTGGTTTCTTTTTAGCGTCAAAACTTTTAAGTATCTCTTGCACTTTTGCACTCTCTTTTAAAGATACAGCATTGTCATGTCCACCTGCAAGTACAACCATGTCAAACTCATCTGCATCGACATACTCTAACTTATTGTTAGCGATGATTGTGATACCATTTGCTCCAGTAACTTTTTCATCACCTAAAGATGCAGTTGTGACTTGAATACCACCTCGTCTTAATACATCGATGATAGAAACTGCCTCAATCTCTTCAAAACCATTAGATATCGGAATCAATACACTTGCCATGTTCTATCCTTTAAACTTTAATTTTTTCTAAATACTCAGCTTTTGCCGTATCAACTTTTACAGTATCACCCTCTAGTACATGATAAGGTATCTGTATAACTGCCCCACTCTCTAATGTAGCAGGTTTTTTACCACCTTGTGAGTCACCTTTGAAGTTTGGTCCAGTTTCAGCGATTTTGAGTATCACAGTCGCAGGAGCTTCAACATCTATCGCATTTCCATTGTGAAAAAGTATCTCAACATTCATGCCGTCAATTATCCATTTTTGAGTATCACCAACTGCATCGTGAGTCAAACCAATTTGCTCATATGTTACCGTATCCATAAATTGTAACATTTCGCCATCGTCATATAAAAACTGCATAGTTTTTTGTTCAAGATCTGGCTTCTCACACTTATCTCCAGCATGAAAAGTTTTCTCAACGACTTTGCCGTTTAGGTATGATTTGATTTTACATCTTACAAATGCTGCACCTTTACCCGGTTTTACATGTTGATAATCTGTAATTTTAAACGGCTTTCCGTCTAACTCAATTTTCATACCTTTTTTTAAATCACTCATTGAAATCGTTGCCATTTGTACTCCTGAAAAATTTATAGTGATTATATCGAATTAAGTTTATGGTTTAAATTTTATATCTTTTGGAGATTTTACATCTATCTCTACAGCTAAAAGGTTGGTAAAATTTGTCGGGGCATTAAAGGTTCGTAAAACCCCTTTCACTAAAACTGGAGTTTTTTGTTCTGTTTTTTGCATCTGTCGAATCTCATAATATACTTCAGAAAATTGATACTCTGCTGGTGTGTTTATATGTATAGACTCCCCTGCTTCTTCACCTTTATCAGCTTGTAGTGAAAAATACCAATTTGCTCTTCCACATGTACTAGTGTTTGCAAAGTCTATATACCCCCAAACCTTGACAACTTTTCCATTAAGTTTTTGAGCTTGGGCTTTATCTATCGCAAAACCTTTTTTTGAGATATTCCCAAGTGCTTTATGACCATCTAATGGTAAAGTCGGTGAATGATGAGCACATCCGCTAAAAAATATAACTATCGCTAAAATAAATATCTTCATCTTTTATACATTTATCACTTTTGACCTAGCCAAAGCCGCTTCTATCTCCTCTTTAGCCACATCCCCCGTAAGATTTAGTTCAACATTACCATCTTCTCCAACAACTTGCATATCAGTAATCTTCTTTTTAGTCTCATCTGTCATACACTCACACGAACCCGTAGCACAGTTTTCTACCATCTTAATAATTTGCTGTTTTGCTACAACTCCAGAAAAAGCTATCTTAACACCGCTATCAGTTTTAAAAACATTTTTTTGAATTAGTGCACTTTTAACTTTCGCAAGAAGTATCTCTTTTATCTCTTTAAAAGTTGATTCAAAAGCTTCATAAGATTTCCCGTCTGGATCTTCAAAACCAACATGCATCTGTTTGATTTCTTTTGGAAATATCGGGCAACTCTCTTTGGCATGGTCACATACTGTAACTACCAAGTCAAAATCAATTGCATCTAGTGTATCCAATGTTTTAGAGTGATACCCATCTCTCCAAGCATCATTTTCTTCTAAAATCTTTTTTGCATCTGGATGCACTTTGCCACTAGGTTTTACACCTGAACTGAATGCTGAAACACCCTCTAACTCTTTATTTATCAAAGCTTCAGCGATAATGCTTCTGCAACTATTTCCAGTACACAATATTAATACTTTTTTATCCATCTATCTTTCCTTCATAAAACTTTCTCAACCATCTATCAA
>JAOZKZ010000019.1 GCA_029935075.1 Campylobacterales bacterium | reverse complement strand
CTCCAGTTGCCATCTTGATATCATCAGGGACTTCTTGTCCTGTTGAAAAATAACTTGTTGGTTTTTTAGAGTCGATGATAAGTGAAAAGATATTTCCAAAGCTTCGTGTTTCATCGAGTTTTGTGATAACCAAGGTATCAATGTTTAAAAATGAGAAACTTTTATAAGCATCGTTCAAGTCTTCAAGTTTTGCAGATGCGGAGAGGACTAAGTTTACATCTATTTGACGCTCTGTCTGTTTTATAAAGTTTGCAATTTTTGTGATTTTCTCTCTGTCTTGTGGAGAACTCCCCGCCGTATCGATCAAAATCAAATCACAATGGTTTAAAGCGTTTAACGCCCTCTCAAAATCGATAGAATCCGTGACATCTTCGATAGGGAGTTTTAACATTTTTGCATATTGAAAGAGTTGCTCTAGTGCACCAATCCTATAGGTATCAAGTGTAATAATTCCCACTTTGTTTTTATACTCTAAAAATGAATATTTAGCCGCCAATTTTGCCAAAGTTGTTGTTTTCCCAACTCCTGTGGGACCTACAAACATCATAATTTTCTTCTGACCTCTAGGAATCGCTTTCTCGATGCGTGTTGGAATCATCTTTTTCAAAAGTACATGAAAATATCTTTTTATCGTTTGGGTACTATTTCTCATGTAGGTTGGCATATGTTTTAAGGTCTCATCCATAATTTCATTTAGATGCGTCTCATCAATTCCACTTTTTTTAGCCAACCTGTAAATTTCCGCAAACTCTGGAGGAATATTGAGTGCTTGTGCCCCTTCATTATCTTCCCAAAGCATGTTTTGCAGGATTTTTATTTTATCACTTAGGGTTCCTATCTCCTCTTTTATCTGTTGAAACTCATCATTTTTAATCTCTTGTTTTACTTCATTAAATGCGCTTCTTGGTGTAATTGCTTCTAATGGTTCGCTTAACTGTTCAAGTCGTGAGAGTTGCTTGGCAGTTTGAGAGATATTATTCATAATCTCTTCATCAAAGATAGGTTTAATCTTTGGTTTTTTAGGCTCTGTTTTTAACATAACATTATCTTCTACTGCAATAACCAGTTCATAAAGTGCATCTTGTGAGAGAGATTTTTTACGAATCTGTTTGGTACTTACTACAAGTGCATCTCTACCACAAGCCTTTTGAGCTTTTTGTAGAGCAATTGCAGGAGAAGTTGCGGTAAATGTAAACAGTTTCATATACTCTCTTTCAGATATAAGATAACGGTATCAAAACAGATTCTCTCTCTTGATAGTGCGGATGAGGGATAATTAAATCCTTTCTATTTACACTTATTTTATCGAAAAATATTATATCAATGTCTAAAGTTCTTGGACTATTTTCAAAATGCCTATCTCTTTTAAAAAACTGTTCTACCCTTAGTACAAACTTAAGAAGATTAATTGGATTTAGGTTGGTTTTGATGATGATAATAGCATTGTAAAAATCTTTCTGATTCGTGTATCCAAATGGTGGGTTTTTTAAGATAGGAGAAGTCTGAATGATGTCTACCACACCGCCTTTTTGAAGGTAGATAAAGAGTTTTTGAAATCTTCTTCTTGTGTTACCGATATTTCCACCAATTCCAAGTGTAGCGACATGTCTCTTTTTAGATTTTTTTAAAGCTTTATAGGGGTAGTTTTTGTCGAAATATAGTGTAAGGTTTTTATTTAAAACTTTTTTCAACTTTAAAGAATTTCAACTCCATTAGAGTGAGAGAGTACCATATCCTCTATCCGAACGCCAAATTTATCAGGTAGGTAGATACCTGGTTCAATGGTAAAAACCATGTTCTCTTCTATGATAATAGATGATTTTTTAGAGATAACAGGAAGTTCATGGATATCTAATCCCACACCATGTCCTGTTGAATGTACAAAATATTTTCCAAATCCCGCTTTTTCAATCACATCCCGTCCAGCTTTGTCAATATCACTAGCTTTGACACCTGGTTTTGCTATCTTGATTGACGCTTCTTGTGCTTTTAAAACGGTATCGTAGACTTTTTGTTTTTTTGCACTTTTAAACTTTTGCATTTTGGAAAAATCCATATTATGTCCCAGTTGTGCAACTCTTGTTCTGTCTGAACAAAATCGTTCATATTTTAGCCCTGCATCTACAAGTATGAGTGCTTTAGTTTCAAGAAGTTTGTCACTAGCATATGCATGGGGTTTGGCTGCATTTTCATCAACTGCGGTGATAGGATGGAAACTCAAATCATACTTACCATGAAGTTGTAGTATACGCATCGCTTCAAAGTTTATGTATTGTTCACTTTTTCCCACTCCCTCATTTTGCAGATAAAGAGCAAATTGGTCAAAGGCTTTACTTCCAAGTTTTACAGCCTCTCTTAGGAGCTCAATTTCTCTATCGCTTTTAATAATCCTCTTTTTTTGTGAAAAATTTGGAGCACTTTTAAAAGTGATTTTTAGGGATTGTTTGAGTTTGTTAAATTGTGCAACGGTAAAATCAGAAGGGTCGTAAAAGATTTTTTTTATTTTAGAATCTCTCAAAATCTTTTTAGCTTCTACATACAAATCTCTTGGTGCTTCAATAACCTCTGCATTTTTAACCATTTCCTTTGCTTCGATTGTGTAGCGAGGGTCGGTTATAAAAAAGGCTTCGTCGCCTAATTTCATAAAGAGTTCATTGTCGCATGAAAAGCCGCATTCATGATATACGGCGTTTTCATCTTTGAGGATATAGTTTGTCATTAAGCGGGTTTTTGAGCCTGTGCTTGTTGTGCTTGAGAATCTTTTAACGCTTTGATTTCGCTAAGGATTTGTGTCATCGCAACCATCGCAAGATGATAAGAAAAAGGACCAAAACCGCTGATTTGACCAGCACAAACTGGTGCTACAAGGCTTGTATGTCTAAACTCTTCTCTAGCATAAATGTTTGAGATATGAACTTCAACTGTTGGAATTTGTACCGCTTTAATTGCATCACGAATTGCGATAGATGTATGAGAATAAGCAGCAGGGTTGATGATAATTCCATCAGCATCACCGATACACTCTTGAATTTTGTCTACGATTTCGCCCTCTAAGTTTGATTGAAAAAACTCAACTTCAGTCTCACTCTGTTTTGCGTAACCTTCCATTTGTGAATGGATATCTTCTAATTTCATTGGACCGTAAATATTTTGCTCTCTTAAACCTAACATGTTTAAATTTGGACCTTGGATAACAACAACTTTCATTTTTTTCCTTTTAAATATATAAATGTCATAATATAATAACGAAATTTTGGTAAATAAGGAATTATAGTGACTATTATCAGTAGCGATTATCTACTCATTTGCGATGAAGCATTTACGGTTTTAGAGAAGTGTGCCATTTGCTTTGATGAAAAAATAAAAGAGGTAGCTTCTTTGGAGGTTTTAACTTCAAAATACCCAGATGCAAAGGTCATCGAATGTGAACCGAACACGGTTTTGATGCCAGGACTTGTAAATGTCCATGTTCATTTAGAATTTTCTGCTAATTATACAACGCTTCAATATGGAGATTTTATTGGCTGGCTAAATAGTGTGATAGAACATCGTGACGCATTAAGTACAAATTGTGATGAGTCATGTATCGACAAAGTGTTAGATGATATGCTTCAAAGTGGAACAACAACGATTGGTGCAATTAGCAGTTTTGGTGTGGATTTGAACTCATGTGTAAAAACGCCTATGAATGTGGTTTATTTTAATGAAGTTTTAGGCTCAAATCCTGCGGCTGTTGATGCTCTTTATGCGGATTTTTTAGGAAGACTTGAAGAGAGCAGGGTACATGAGAATGCTAACTTTACGCCTGCAATTTCGATTCACAGCCCTTATTCAACCCATCCAATTTTGGCGAAAAAAGCACTTGAAATTTCAAAGATGAGAGATATGGTTGTCTCCACACATTTTATGGAAAGTGAAGCGGAGCGAAATTGGTTAGATAGCGGAGAGGGGGATTTTAAATCCTTTTTTGAAAACTTTGCACCCAATGCTAGACCTGTTAATGATGGAGTCTCCTACTTAGAACTTTTTAAAGAGCAAAAGATTCTCTTTACTCATGCCACCAAAGCAAATGAGGAAGAGTTTAAAATCATGAATGAACTTGGAACTATCACGCATTGCCCTGTATCAAATAGACTTTTGGGAAATGGAAAACTCGATATCAACAAAGTCAAAAATCTTACTTTAGGAACTGATGGTCTAAGTTCAAATAATTCGCTTAGCATGTGGGATGAGATGAGGGGAGCTTTGATGATGCATGTTGATGAAGAACCAAATAGATTGGCTCAAAAACTTATATTGGCTTCTACTTCAAATGCCGCAAAAGCCTTAGATAAAAAGTCTGGTAAATTGGAAGAGGGTTATGAAGCCGATATGATTTTAGTGGAGTTACCTGATAGTTTACAAAACTTAGATACAATTTCACTCTTTTTGATTTTACATACAGATAAAGCAGAGAAGATAATAATTCAAGGAAAAGAGATTAAATGAATTTTTTAGCAAAACTATTTTCACCCATTACGGCACTTTTGGCGTTTATCCAGAGGTATTTTAAATCGATTCTATTTTTAACGATTCTGTTTTTAATTTTTGGCTCGCCAAGCAGCGAACGAATGAAACCCTCAAATCTTATGAAAATAGAACTTAACGGTCCAATCTTTGATAGTTCAAGATTTTTAGATGAAGTTAAAGAGGCTGAGAAAAGTCATATCAAAGGGGTATTACTGGTTGTGAATTCTCCCGGTGGAGCAGTAGCCCCTTCAATTGAAATGGCATTAGCAATTAAAAGGCTTAAAGAGAAAAAACCAGTCATCGCCTATGCAGGTGGTATCATGGCAAGTGGAAGTTATTATGCTTCTATCTATAGCAGTAAAATTATCGCAAATCCCGGTGCCATGATAGGCTCAATCGGTGTCATCTTCCAAAGCCCAAATTTCAAAGAGTTGGCAGATAAGATAGGGATCAAAGAACAGACTATCAAAGTTGGAAAATTCAAGCAGATAGGAACCCCAACAAGAGAGTGGCTTCCACATGAGAGAGAAGAGTTAGAGACGATGATAAATGATACTTACGATATGTTTGTTGAAGATGTTGCCAATGCTAGAGGATTGGATATCAATAAAAGCAGTGACTATGCAGATGCTCATGTTTTTACGGCTCGAATGGCAAAGAATGTAGGACTTATCGATGAGGTTGGCTCTATCTATACGGCGACTAAAGAGATTGAAAAACTAAGTGGTGTAAGCTTTCCAACATGGAAGAAAAAAGATAAGATTGATAAGTTTATGGATAAATTTATCGTAGAGGGTGTTTCAAAAGTTTTTGGTCATTTTTATGGGCTGAAAGCGTATTAGTCTTCACGACTAAAATACGCTCTCAAAGCCTCTAAATCCTCTTTTTTATTCGTGTAAACAAAACCATAATTAAAACTAGTTGTCTTAACAGCCGTCACTAAACTCACAGGGTCTCTAAAAGTTGTTGGTTTGGTGTATGCTTCTATTTTTACTTTTGGTGGTGCAAACACAATACTTTTTGACATGGTAACTTTTGCAGTCTTTGCATACTCTCTTCCCTCTGTAATATCTTCAACATTGTCAACAATGATAACCACATGGTCGCTTATCTCACCTTTTTGGATAAAGGTCTCTTCTTCTATAAAAATTGGCATGAAATGTTTTGTATATTGAACTTTATCGATGGAATATTCAAGGTGATGTTCTGTGCAAAGCTCTACGGCTCTTAAAAGATGCGTGAGATGAAAAGGTGTCATTTTCTTGTGTTGATAGACATACTTATCTACTCTAAAAGTGGAGCGAAATAGTGTGTCTTCTACATTGTATCCAAACGCCATTTTATCATATCGTTTGATTTTTGGTTTTATCTTTGTGATAAGCTCTTGGTCATCTGAGACAAATATAGCTTTTTCACTGTTTAAAATAAGCTCAAATGCTTTTTTCCAAT
This sequence comes from Campylobacterales bacterium, assembly GCA_029935075.1. Lineage (GTDB taxonomy): Bacteria > Campylobacterota > Campylobacteria > Campylobacterales > QNZT01 > SZUA-1433. The sequence goes on along the minus strand of JAOZKZ010000019.1, from coordinate 15,452 downwards.
CATTAGGAATATACTCAACATCTTTCTTTTTGAGTTGAATCATCTTAAAAAAAGTAATTGCCTGAGGTCTTAGTAGGTAAAAATGTAGGTCTTCATCATCATTTACAATATAAGAGAGGAGTTTCAAAGCACTATTCTCGATAGAGTCTACTTTGATTAGTGCCGAATCTGTTTGGAGTTCTAGGTTTTCCTCTGCTTCATACAGTATGGCTGATGCTCCAAGTTTTAAAGCTTCTTTTATCTCATCCACATCAGAGCTTATAAAAAGGTCATTTTGTGATATTCTCTTTAGCTGTACGGTTGCACTTTGAACTTCTTCTTTTTGACTCTCGTTTGTGCAAACTCCACCTGTTATCTCTAAAAGCTTCTCTATTTTCATTTAATTTCCTTTACCTCTGCTACAATTTCTACTTTGGATGTTTGTGATGAAAAAATATCTCCAATCTTTAATTTTTCTAATCCGATAATATTTCCATCTTTGCTGATTTGAGCATATCCAATTTTATCTTTTTTACTAGGGTCATTTAGCGAATACGCTTGTAAAAGTTGGTCTAATTGGCTCTTTTTCTGATTTAACTTGAGTGTGAAAAAGTTTTGATAATTTTTTGCAAGACTCTCTATCTCATTTTTATAAAAAGTCAATTTTGCATCAAATGAGTTCTGTTTTAAAAGTGCAATTTGTTGTTGTAAATCTTTACTTTTATGGTCTATTACCTTTTGCATGGTTGCGTTATAAGTGTTGATAATAGAGTCCAAAAAGATAAGCATTTCAGTTTTGTCAGGAAGTGCGAGCTCCATGGCAGCTGATGGAGTAGGGGCTCTTAAATCTGCTGTAAAATCACTAATCATATAATCTATCTCATGACCCACGGCAGAAATTATCGGAGTTTTTGCGTTAAATATCGCATCTGCAACAATCTCTTCATTAAACGCCCAAAGGTCTTCCAAACTTCCTCCACCACGCCCTACAATGATGATATCTACATCAATTTTATCTGCTAAGGCGATATTGTGAGCAATGGATGGAGCTGAATTTTCACCTTGCACAATCGTATCAAAGAGTGTAATTTTCACTAAAGGCCATCTTTTGTTTGCAACATTGAGCATATCTTGAAGTGCAGCTCCGGTTTGTGATGTGATAACGGCGATATGTTTTGTAAATTTTGGTAAAGGTTTTTTTATGGAAGTGTCAAAATACCCTTTACTTTCAAGTTTGGATTTTAATTGTTCATAAGCTAATGCCAAAGCTCCACTTCCAGCAGGTTCCATGGTTGAACAGTTTATCTGATAACTTCCTCTTGGCGTATAAACAGAGATTCCACCACCGATAATGACTTGCATGCCCTCTTCTACACGAAATTTTAGTTTTTGATTGTTTCCTTTGAACATGACACAAGAGATTGCAGAGTTTCTATCTTTGAGTGTAAAGTAGAGATGCCCAGAACCGTGATAGGTTACACGAGAGACTTCTCCCTCTACCATGATAGTCATGTAATGGCTCTCTAGCAGCGATTTGATTTGGTTGTTTAGTGTGGTTACGGTAATTGGAGCGAGCAAATTAGTGTACCTTTGTTTCTGAGATGATGATACCGTCAAGGTCGGTATAGAGATGCATGTTTGGTTTGAAAGTTACATTTGCAAAGTTTAGTTCGATATCTAGTTGGGCTTCTGATTTTTTTGGGCTTTTTCTTGGACATGTTCCGAGTGCAAAAAGTCCAACTTCTGTTTTTCTTGTAGCTTCGATATCTCTAACATAGCCGTTTATGATGATTGCTTTCCAACCATTTTGATAAGCAAAGTTCATAAGGTTTTCACCTACAACGGCACAATAATCAGCACTAACATCAACTACAGCGATTTTATTTTCTACTTTGGTTTTTAGGAGTCTTATAAGTGCACCATTATCTTCATCAAGTTTTATGGTTTCAATGGTTCCATAACATTTGGTAACGGCTCCATAACTTTTAAAAATCGGGTCTAAAACCGTTACTTCAGTACCTTTTGCATCACAAATATCAGCCGTATAAAAATCCATCGTCTTCCTTTACTATATTTCTTGCATACCCCATAAAGAAGATATTTTTACCATAGCACATCACTTTTTTGAAATAAAAACATCGCAATAGCTACGGCTATTACTCAATTTTGATTTCAAAAAATTAATGCACTTTGATAAATATCTCAATCTTTATGGGGTATGCAAGAAATATATGAGATTATAGCCATATTTTGGTTATCATATCACATGATAAATTCAAAGATTTTAGTAGGCATACAATTTTTAATGATTTTTGCTATTTTACTGCCAAAAAGTAGTATAGAGTTAATAGCTTGGTGGTGGATTTTACCGCTTATCGCTTCGGTAACCGCACTTTGGATTTTCACACATAATAAAGTCGGAAACTTCAACATCACTCCTGAAATCCGAAAAGATGCAAAGCTTATCGTTACAGGTCCTTATCGATTTGTTAGACATCCCATGTACAGTTCGTTGATTCTTTTTATGGTGGGAGTGGTGCTTCATTGGTTTAGTTTTTTAAATGTTATTTTTCTCATTATTATGATTTTTGCACTCTCGCTTAAAGCTTTTCGAGAAGAGAAATTGTGGCATGTTAATGATGCATCTTATGAAGATTATAAGATGCGAACTACCATGATAATTCCCTATATTCTTTGAATTGTCTTATGTCAATGTATTTTCAGTCTATTATGACTATCATGCACTATTAAAAATAGGAAGGGAACCCCATGACAAAACCAACACCAATCGATGAAGAGATTCAACTTGATCCTAAAAAATATATCGTTAGTAGTACAGATATAAAAGGTAATATTACAGATATTAATGACTATTTTATAGAGATTGCAGGATATAGTAGAGAAGAACTTATCGGTAAACCTCACAATATCATTCGTCATCCTGATATGCCAAAAATCGTCTTTAGACTTATGTGGGAGCGTTTAAAAAGTGGGCAAGATATCTTGGCACTTGTTAAAAACCTCGCTAAAGATGGACGATACTATTGGATATTTACAACATTTGAACCAGTTAAAAACGCCAATGGTGAAGTGACTGGATATACAGCACATAGAAAACAAGCACCTAAACATACTATCGAGACAATATCTGATATCTATAAAAAAGTTCTTGAAGTTGAGAAAAAAGAGGGTGTTGATGCATCAGGAGAATTTCTAAATGCTTATCTTAAAGAGCGTGGTGAAGAGATTACCTTTGTAAACTTGATGGATGAGATTTATAAATTTTAGTGTTAAATTTACTTCCTTTTATCTCGGTTCTCTTTTTTCTCTCATGTTCACAGATTGTAGAGAAAAAGGAAGAACCAAAACAAGAACCTAAAAAAATTGAAACACCCTTACTTCAAAAACTAGAAAAAGAGTACGCCGTTATCGACACTATCCCCTATTTAGAAGCCTACATCGAGAGAATCATCATGGTAGGTTCCTCTGGGCTTGGATTTGCTTCAGGCAAGATGCAAGGTGGTTTTGCAGATGTTAGTGATGCACAAAAGATTTCTCATTATGTGGTGACCTTAGCTGGCAAACATTGCGGTGACCATGAGATGGCAAAAAAAGCTGAAATGTACTATACGAGTAACTGTGGAGGATGTCATGGTGATGATGGTAAAGGGTTAAATGGAACATTTCCAAACTTGACAAGACCTACATTACTTGGTATAGAAAAAAGAAAAGAATTCCTAAAATTTAAGATAGAAAAGTTGAAAAAATGACAGATTTCCATACCTATGTAAAAGCCGTCGGTACAGGTAAAAAACACAATCGAAATTTAAGTGAAGATGAGATGTTTGATGCAACCATTCAGATGTTAAGTCAAGATATCTTTCCAGAGCAAACTAGTGCTTTTTTGCTTGGCTGGCGTATCAATGTTGAAACGGTTGATGAGTTTAGAGGATGTTTGAAAGCACTTAGTGCAAATGTTCAACAAACAGAAGTGAAAGACTCCATCGAGATAGGTTATCCCTATGATGGGAAAGTGAAAAATCCTTATCTATTTTCGCTTATTTCAAAGGTGTTAGAGCCTCATGGTTTACATGTGATAGTGAGTGGAGATGCTTTGCAACCTGCAAAAAGTGGAATTACGACAAAAGAGATTTGTACTTCAATTGATATTGATAAAAACTTGCACTATTTTGATAGAAGTGAGTATTGTCCAAAATTGAGTGATTTAAGTGAAATTAGAATGCGTTTAGGGCTTAGAAGTGGGCTAAATACAGTGGAAAAATTATTAAATCCCGCAAAGAGTAAATATGCCCTTATCGGAACATTTCATAAACCTTTTGTTGAGAAATATGCAAAAATCTTTAGTGATCAGTATGAAAAACTTATCATCGTTCAAGGAAATGAAGGGAGTCCAGAGATTTTTAGTAAGTGTAAATATTGGGTTTGTGAAAATGGCGAAATTAGTGAACATTACATCAATCCAGCGGATTTTGGAATCACTTACCAAAAGTCATGGGAGAGAATAACTTTGGAAGAGTCACTCGAAGCGATACAAAATCCTAGTTCAGAGCTTTTAAAACTTGCCAAACTCAATGCGGTGCTTTATCTATTTATCGCAGGTCGTATTGAGTCGATAGAAGAGGGGTGGAACTTAATCATAATATAGTTTGTGGAGTATCAAATACCAATTCATATCCAGCATATGCTAGATAAATTGGTATTTCAAGTATAGAATTTACATCATATTGATAGGTAGCTTGTAGTTTTGGTGTTTTAAATTCACTAAAAGGTAAAAGGCATGGATGTCTTTTAGCATTATCATCTCTATTTATATCATGTACCCATCCATGTAAATAGTGAAATGTATTCCATCTGTTGTGCTCTGCTCTTGCAATTTTACTAAGTAGTGTGTCAAATTTTTTAGGGAAATTCTTACTATTTTTTGTAACCTTAATCAGTTTGTTAAATACTTCTTGATTTAATATTAAACATTCATCAAAAGTTTTATTTGATTTGACTTTTTTAATCCCAAGTATAAGTAGTTTTGTATCTATGTGAAGTGCTTGTGCTTTATTTGAAGATCGTTTATGTTGATTTATTTTATCTTTATCTAACCATTTTTTATCTAAATTACCAATTTTTACTTCATCTCCACTTAGATAATTGTTATGAATCAATTTGGCGATCAAATCTAATTCTTCATCTATAAGATTTTTCTGACTAGAAGCCTTACCTATATCTGCAAAAGCATAGAAATTAGCAAAAGCTTTTTTATCTTCATCTATCTCTTTTCCCAATCCTGAGTTATTATAAATGGCAAGTAATACTTTTGTTTTAAAAACTCCTTTGGCTATTTTATTTACATAAGTTGTATCTTGTAAGTTGATAGCAATATCAAGATTTTTCTCTTCAATATCAGTAGTGATGATGATATTTGTAAGGTTTTTTTTATTCCATACTTTATCAGTATAAAAGGATAAACTATCAATCTCTAACTCGATAGGTTTGATAACCAACTGAGGGATACTTTCTATACCTGTAAAAAGTTTCTTTATTTGCTCATAAAACTTTTTTGCTTGAGCATCTATGATATAAAGGTTTAGTGTATTTTCTTCAGGAAGATTTGCCAATATAGCTAGATGATAAATGATTTCTACAGTCAAACTTGAACTTCCTATAAGGACAATGTTATAGGTTTTATCATTTTTGATAATTTCTGGTTGTAATCCTAAAATAGAATGTCGGCTAAAAAGCTCTTTGGTTATATTTTCATAAAGTGAATAAGCTATTACATCAACACCATTGGTTGTCTTAATGATATTTTGCTTGAATAGTATTCTGAAGTCACGATTTTCTATGCGTACAAAAATTTTCTTCTCTTTTTCTCTGCCTAATGCTTTCATAAGTTTTATGGTTATAGCGATATTTTTTCTATCATTTCCTGTAGAGATAACAGTATTTTTGAGAGTATTTAGTTTAAGTTTGTCTATAGCATTTTCAGCTTTTGAGGTAATGATTCCAAAACCTTTTTGCTGAAAATATTCTATGTTTGGATTTTTAGTATCATACTCTATTGTAATGGTAGAGGAAGTATCGTTATTTAAATTTTCTAAAAAGTTACTATTTTGTGTACCTAAACCTATAAGTAAAGTATACGGCTTTTGTGCTACTTTTTCAACTATAAAATCATTTACTTTTTTAGAAAGATAAAGAGCAATAGCTCCAAAAAATATAGTCAAAATAGCAAAAAACTTGGCAATATCCAATAACAAACTATCATCACCAGCCCATGCAAAAACAAAAAGCCCTATAGTGTTGTTAATAACTTCCAACCCTGTTGATTCACTAGATATAAGATAGCCTATAAAGCCAAGTAACGCAGTTATAGTTATCAAAATGACAAGAATGACTTTACGATTATTTAGGAAGAAATAAGCTTTATTTTTTGAGTCTATAAACCCTTGGTAAAACTTTATAACTTTACTAGATATATTTTTCATTGTATCCCTTTGGCTTTATGCCTCATTTTATAACTTATATTTTGTAGTGCAATAAGAATTCATATCTATTTGTATCTATTTCTAGTAATGTTCCAAATTCCCAGCCATTTTTTAAGAAACTGTTAATTCCTTTTACTTTGTTTATATTTAAATATGCCACAACATGTTCGTACCCTAGCATTTTAATTTTATCTAATCTTACTGAGATAAGTTCTTTATATATTCCTTTCCCTCTATGCTTCATTTCTATTAAATCATTTAGCAGAACTGCTGTATTTTCGTCATTAATGCCAGCATTTTTAAAAAACTTTTCTTTTCTTATTCTATTTTCAAGTTTTGTCTTTTTTAGTCCACTAAGCATATTATATTTTGACATTGAAGCAAATCCTATTAATTTGTCTTTTTCAAATTTTCCATAAATATATCCATTTATAATTAAGTTTTCAAGCTGCTTTTTATCTCTATTTAAAACTATTTCAAAATTTTTGTCTTCTGTCTCATGAAATTTTTTTAGCAACCCTAAAATTTCATCAATATTTTCATCATTTAGCAATTTCATCATTATAAAACTCCATTTTTTTCTCAGTTAGTTCGTTAAAGTTAATACTTTTATTACCATACTTTAGTTTATAAAAATAAATATTATTATAGTTCCCAATAACTACCAAGCTTGATTTAAATTTTTCAATATATTTAGGTTCTACAAATTTTGATAAAATATTTATTCTATAAATAACTTTACCTTGAGGACTCCAAATTCTTAAAACTCTATCTCTTGAATATGATAAAAGATGTCCATTATCAAGTTCAAGCACCCCTTCAACATTTTTCATTGCACTTTTTAGTACACTTTGAAGTTCTCCGTTAGGTTTATAAATAATAATTGTGTCATCATTAGAGTAAGACAATATATTTTCATTTTGTAGTTCAATTGCACCAATTACACTATCTGTATGAGCTTCTAAAAGTTTGATAAGTTTACCATTCTTATCCCATAAACGTAGTGTATTGTCCATAGAGTAAGAGAGTAAGTTACCATTTTTCAATTCTAATACACCATTTAGTGAATCAGTATGACCTTTAAGAATCACTTGAAGAATACCTTCCTTGCTCCATAGGATAAGTGTATGATCTTTAGAATAAGAGATTAAATTGTTATTACTAAGTTTTATAGCACCATTAATATTATCAGCATGACCCTTTAATACTGTTTGAAGTATACCTTCACTATTCCATAGTCTTAATGTTTTATCTAGTGCGTAAGATAGTATGTTATTGTCATTTAGTTCTATGACACCATTGATTACATTTGTGTGTCCCTTCATTACTTTTTTAAATTTACCTTTATCATCCCATAATCTTAATGTTGTCTCTCCTTCACCATAAGAAATAATATTTCCGTTACTAAGTCCTAAAGCATCGTTTATTAATCTTGCATACTCAATTAAATTAAAATGACCCTTTAGTACATTTAAAAGAGTACCTTCCTTATCCCATAATCTTAGTGTTTTATCCCATGAATATGAGAGGATGTTGCCATTATTAAGTTCTATTGCATTATGAACATCACTTGTATGCCCTTTAAGTATAGTTTGAAGTACTCCTTCGCTGTTCCAAAGACTTAGTGAGTTATCCATTGAGCATGAAAGGATATTTCCGTTACTTAATTCTATAGCACTTTTAACACTACTTATATATTTCTCTTTTGGTATTTGATTTATAGATTCCACATCCCAAAGTCTTAATGTTTTATCTTCTGAATAAGAAAGAAGATTCCCATTAGCAAGTTCTATTGCCCCATTAACATGATCTGTATGACCTTGTAGTGTAGTGAGTTTTCTTCCTTTATTATCCCAAAGTATTAATGTTGTATCCCATGAGTAAGAAATAATATTGCCATTATCTAATTCTGTTATTCCAGTAATCCAATGACTATGTCCATGCATTACAGTTTGAAGGATACCTTCATTATCCCACAATCGCAGATCTTCATCAGTGGAGTAGGAGATAATATTACCATTACGCAGTTGTGTTACGCCATTAATATAATTTCTGTGTCCTTGCATTACTTCTTGAAGTATACCTTCACTACTCCATAGTCTTAGCGTTCTATCACTAGAATAAGAAACAATATTGCCATTATCAAGTTCTATTGCACCCTCGACAATATTAGTATGTCCTTGCATTACTACTCTAGACTTACCTTCACTATCCCATAGTCTTAGAGTATTATCCTTTGAATAAGATATAATATTGCCATTACTAAGCTCTATTGCACCTACAATAAAGTCTGTGTGCCCTTTAAGTATAGTTTGAACTGAGCCTTTTCTATTCCATAGTTTTAATGTTTTTGAATCTACTTCATAAGATAAGATATTTCCTTTGTCTAATTTTATAATTTCATTAAGATTATCTAAGTTTTTTTCACATTCAATCTGTGCTGTACTTTTATCATTCCAAAGTCTTATGGTTTTATTCCATGGATAAGAAAGTTTATTACTATTGTCAGGTTTTAGTACACTTATAATTAGACTTGTTTGCACTATCATTTTTGCTGTAGATATGCCTGTACTGTTCCAAAGTATTATGGCATTATCCCTTGAATAGGAAAGAATACTTCCGTTGCTTAGTTCTATAGCATTTTCAACTGAACTAACATGCTCTTTCAGCACGCTTTGTAAGGTACCTTCACTATTCCAAAGTCTTAATGTGTTGTCTTTTGAATAAGAAAGAAGATTTCCGTCACTTAGCTCTATGACACCATTGACAGCAGCAGTATGCTCTTTCATTACTTTCAATACACCTGAGCGTAAAAATTTTTTAGGGCGATTTTTATTTTTTAACCATAAAAAGTGAATTTTTTCCTCTTCCAGTAGTTTATCAGCAGCAGCACTTAGTGGTGAATTTTCTCCATCTTCATAAGCTAGTTGAAAAAGTGATTGACTTGGTTTCCAAGTGTCATCGTCTAGTGTTGTAATTAGATGATCTTTTTCTCTCAAGAAACTATCGTATATTTTTAACAAGGCTACATCATACTTTTTTGAATATTTCTTTATAGCTGATGAGAGGATTGATTTATAAAGTTCTTCTGCATGTTGATTGTACATTCGAGCAATAAACAAAATATCCTTTAATACAATTTCTAGTTTTTCATAGGATTTTGTATAATATAAGGCTTGAAGTAGATAAGTTTCATAATTTATCTGAAGATCATCATCTTCATTGTAAAGTTTCCAAAGTCTTTGTGTTAAGAGTTTGTTGCCTTCGTCTATATCAGCTGAGTAATTACCACTTTTATCGTAATCTGACAACCAATCAAAGAGAGATTTATGATAAAAACTAAGCTTGTTATGACTCTTTTCAAGCAAGGAACCAAAAGACTCTAATATTTTTTTATATTTTCTATCATTGATTTCAAGTATATATTTAATTAATGGTTCAGTCATTCCCTCTTGGGATGCGACTAAAATATTAACAAGTAGAAGTAGATTCTCTTCGTACTCATCTACATCATCAAATTTTCTTTCAAAATATTGTTGGTAAAATTCTTCCATTCCTGCTGGAAGTTCCGCAATATTTTGAAGAGTGAAATTACCATTTTTTACCGTATCGTGTTCTAGCATCATTTTGAGATAAAGCATATTTCCGTCACTTTTTTCAATAAGTGAGTTTATAATGACACTATCCAATTTTTTATCTAACTTTTGAGTAATAAAAAGTTCTAAGTCATTAAAATTGTTTTGTTCATTTGCCTTTAGTTCAAGAGGGTTAAACTTTTTTAATTTACGCATAAGCTCTGGTTCTGGTCTACTTGTTATAATGATATTTAACCATATTGGAAGATCAGAAAAACGCCTTGCTATCATATCAACAAGTGGATTTTTTCCATCTTCATCATTCGCTTCATCTAAACCATCTATTATAAAAAATAGATCTTTCTCTGGCCTATCAATACTTGTTAAAGGTTCTTCTAAAAGTTCGCGAAAAATATCTACAGCACTACCTTTTAGTTTTCCTTTAATATTAAGACCTTGTAGCTTTTCATGGTACTGAGGGATTTGAGTGCTAAGTTCAAAAATAAAGGTCTTTAAGATATTTTTTGGGTCTATTGTTGCTTTGGCATCATGTTGACAAAAATGAATACTAGTTGAAGATGGATGTGTTTTACTAAGATATGTTGCCAAGGCACTTTTACCGTAACCAGCATTTGCTGTAATATAAAGGACTCTAGATTCAGTTTTTTCTATAAGCCATTGGTCAACCTTATCATATATCCATTTACGTCCAACAAAACCATAGATATGTTTTGAGATAGTACTTTCAAATTTAAGTGGATCAAGGCTGTTGTGTAATGCGGTATGCCCACCTTCAAATCCTAAGACTTTATCTTCATTAAGAACATCAATAATTTCTTCCATTTTTTTCTTATAAACTACTTCATCTTTTATTTTTTGAAGGTCAAGATACTGAATCCTACAAATAGATAGAGGAGGTTCTATAAAATTAATCATGATAGGTGCAATTGATTTTTTCTTATAAAGCGCATAAGAAAGTTCATTTAAACAGTAGCCATCTGGTCTTCTTGCCGAATAAGGTGTGATGAAAAAAAGTACCCACTCTGATATTGCAATATCATTTTCAAGTTTAAGTTGCCAATCTTCACCTGTATGAAGTCTTTCTAAATCCATTAAAACAGTAAAACCAACTTCTTCAAGATCGGACTTTACTCTTTTGACAAGTTCCACATGATGCAGGTTTTGCTCATCCCGACCGTATGATATAAATATAGTTTTTAACATATTTTAATTCCTTGACGTGTTATAATTTCACAGAGATAATTTCATCAGCTATCTCTTCATAGAACTTTGCTCTACTGCTGATATGATTCAAAAGCTTCTGCACAAACTTTTCCTCTTTTTTATACCCCAAGGGCACCCCGTCTTTTGTTATCCACTCAAACTCTGTTGCGTCTATAGCCTCAATGAGCTTTTGCGACATGTTTTTAAGCTCTTTACTCGCAAGTCTAGGATTGATATCGCAAACTTCACACATATCTGCTACCTGATACGCTTTTGCATCTATAGAAAAATCATCGCCAAATGCCATGGAGAGCTCTTGCTCAAACTCAGGATACATGGCAATACAGACCAAATCATAATAAGGGGTTAGCTGATAACCGCTTTGGGTTGCAAAAAATGAGATATTCTTCCCATGTGCATCGCTATTTGAGATGATAAGATTGAAAAACGCCCATTGAAGCATGGAGAGTTTCGTTTTTATGGGGTTTTTACAAAGAGAAGAAAAATCAAACAGCTTTTGAAAACTAACCCCTTCTCGAATATGTTTGACATCTCTTCCCGAACCAAAGTTTCGCTCATATTTATGTGTGGGAGCAAGGTCAAGTGCTTGGCATCCGTCTATCATATGAAGTCGTTGTATCTCTGTTTCGCTTATCCTCTTTCTATCAAAACGCTTTACCAAAAGAGCAGGGCGTGTATCAAATCTTTTCATCTCCACCTCTGCAACATCAAGCCCTATCATCAGGGCTAGTTTCATGCAGATATATTCATTTAGAACAAGGTGTCTTTGACGATCTGTTTCAAACTTTAGGATATGAGTGGAAGCAAGAAGTCCTTCTCCAAAACTGTATTCGCCCTCATAGTAAATGATAGGAAGTTTATCTTGCACCCCAGCAACACTAAGTCGAGGTTTTCCATCCCATATGATAAGCTGTATCGGGTCTTCTACTTTTATACGGTTTGTCAACTCTCTTATATTTATAGGGCGTACTGTTGTTTGTACGGTTTTTATCTCTTGTTCAAAAAAACTCAATGCCCCAGAGGTTTCATTCCCAATTTGGCGAGTGAGTGCTAAAGTATTATTTTTAGTGATTTGGAAAAAGAGACTAAAAACTTCCAAACCTTTCCCTTCAGGAAGAAGGTTGTCAAGAAATTTTTTGATAGTACCAGAAGCAGGAGCGGAGTTAAACTTAATATGAGGAGAGATTTCAAATCCATCCTTTTTCCAACTATCGGTATAGAAAAAAGTAAATTCGTGACTATTCTCAACAAGCTCCAATTTACCAACATGGTAAGCTTGAAAGTAAATATTTAAACTATTTGACATCTTCTTCGTCCCATGGTTGTACAATTATCTTGATACCCAACATCTTCGCAACATTCAAAGCCGAATCAATTCTCACACTAGCTTCCGCTTTTTCGATGTTTGTTAAAGTAGCGATAGAGATACCACACAACATGGCAACATCATGCATCTTCAATCCCTCTTGGGTTCGCCTTGCTCTGATAAATTCACCTAAAAGCTCTTTTGTAAGGTAGCCATCTTGGGTAGGTGTGGGAATACTTTTTACCCTTTTTGCCATGAAGATTCCTTTAATACTACTTTTACAGTATTATACAAAATATAGATAAAAAATTACCTTAAATACTAGAAAAGTAGTATTTTATGACTTTTTTAGAGATTTGGAAGATTAATACTGTAAAAGTAGTATTAAAGGAAAATATATTTCATATTGTAATTAACAATTAATATAATATGTCAATATGAAATATTATATTAATTGTTTTACCATTTAGTTACTTAGCTAGAAAATCAACCTTTAACCCAATATAAGCTAAAATAAGACCAATATAAAGGGGTTAGGTCTTAGATGAAAGTCGTTACAGGTGTAGTGGGCAATGATGTCCATGTGGTTGCAAATAGATTGATTGATATCTCTTTGAGAGAGAGGGGCTTTGAAGTCTTTAATCTTGGGGTAAATACTTACTTAGAAGAGTTTATAGATGCACTTATCGAAACAGATGCAGATGTGCTTTTGATTTCTTCTTTAAATGGTGAAGCTGAGGGGTGGAGTCGGGATTTACCTATTTTGAAAAGTAAGTACGATCTTAAAGATGTTGTTTTTATGATAGGTGGGAATTTGGCTGTTGGTGAGGTAGATAGTGAGACAATTGTGCCAAAATATCAAGCTTATGGGTTTGATTTGGTTTTTCATCAAATTGATCTTGGAATAGGGCTTGATGAATTGGAAGTGTATTTGAAGGAACGCTCATGAGTCTGCTTCAACGAGAGAGAGAAGCGATTCTTGGTGGCGAGTATGTTGACAATTTTGATTTTGATGAAGTTGAAGCGTTTATAAAAGGGGCTGATAAAGAACTTTTTATCTCTCATAAGTTTAAAAACTCTGAGAATATTTTAGTACAACCTCGTGGTGGTTTTCCAACTTATGATAAGGTTTTTAAGCTCTATGCGGAGTTTAAAAAAGCGGATGTTGATGTGCTTCCTTTGACGATTGATAGTAATACACGTTTGAATGATTATGCAACTGCAAAAAAGATGTTAAAACTCTCAGAAGAGAATGATGTAGATATGCTTAATGGTTATCCGCTTGTAAACCATGGCTATCGTACGACTCGAAAGATGATTACCCATTTTAAAACCCCTATCTCTCTTCGTCATGGAACTCCTGATGCAAGACTTTTGATTGAGATTGCTTTGGCTTCTGGGATTTTTGAGATTGAGGGTGGACCTATCACATATTTGCTTCCTTACTCTAAAAACTTTCCTTTGGATAAAGCGTTTTTGTATTGGAAATATGTTGAAAAAGTGTGTGCCAAATACTCCACTTTAAATGAACCTATAAATCGTGAATCTTTTGGACCTCTTAGTGCTACGCTTCAACCTCCTGTTATTGTTTTAGTGATTCAGATATTGGAAATGCTTCTCTCCATGGAAGAGGGCGTGAAGTCATTTTCAGTGAGTTTTTCTCAAACTGGGTCGATGAATCAAGATATCGTTAGCTCAAACGTTCTTAAAAAACTCTCACGAGAGTATGCGGATAAGTTTGGTTATGAAGATGCTACGATAAATCTTGTTTATCATCAATGGATGGGTGCATTTCCAAGAGATAAAAACCACTCTGACTCTTTGATAAATACTGCCACGGTTATAGCTGCCATGGTAGGCGCTGATAAAATTATCACAAAAACTAGAGATGAAGCACACGGTATCCCTACAAAAGAGTCAAATGCTCAAGCGGTTTCAAGTGTAAAATATACGCTGAACATGTTAAAAGGGATTCCTTCTATTGTCGATGCTGAGGAAGAAGAGAACCTTACAAATTCAGTGCATGAGATAATGGAAGCGGTGTTTAATGACTCTGCTGACACTCTGTGGCGGAAAGTTTTTAATGCTATAAAAAAAGGGCATATTGAGATACCTTTTTCTCCTCATATCATTAACAATAATGAACTGATAACCGTTCGAGATGCAAATAGCAATATCAGAATTTATGACAAAGGGAAACTTCCGCTTTCGGATAAAAGTTTTGCCTATGAAAAGTCAAAATTAAATATCGGGAAAGATAAAAAATTGGTGGATGAAATCATCAAGGGTATAGGAATCATGTTATGAGCAAACTGTTAATTGATGTGGGAAGTACCTATTTTAAGGCAAGTTCAAATGGCAAAATTGAGCAGTTTTTTAGAAACTTTGACAAAACTATAGAAGATGATTTGAAAGAGAAGTGTGGAGAACTTATCGCTTCATTTCAAAAAGAGGATATTCATATCTGCTCTTCTGCAAATGGTGGTTTGAGCACGCTTATCATCGGTGTGACAAACTCATTTAGTCTAAAATTTGCAACCAATATCGCTTATAATTCTGGTATCAATATCATCGATACAATTCTGTTTTCAAATATCAAATCTTATGCCATCCCTGCTGAACTTATTGATGTTGTCATCATCGTGGGAGGTATCGATAGTGTGAGTGGAATTTTTGATGAAAACCTTTTGAAGTATCTTAAGAACATCAACTACTCAAATATCGTTTATGTTGGAAGTGCACATGATGCAAGTTTTATGCGTGAAAATATTGAAAATATCGTGATTTTAGATAATATCGTGAACAATAGACTTCAGGTGAATGAAGAGGGTTTGAAACATTACCTTA
>JAOZKZ010000294.1 GCA_029935075.1 Campylobacterales bacterium | reverse complement strand
TCTCCATTTCTAAAATCTTAATTTATTGTAACAAATATTTGTGAAAAAATTAGACCTTATTCAAGAGGCAAAGGTCATCAAGTAAAGAATCCATCCCGTAATTGCCATCAGAACAATATCCCAAAAGATGATTTTACCCCATTTTTTATGGTCAAATTCAAAAAACTTTGGATATCTTTTTGTTGATTTTATGATAAGCCATAACCAGCCAAAAAACGATGTTAGTGCAAAGAAAAGATGCACTATAAAGACCACCATTAACTCTGTTGTACCTGAGTAGGGACTTTGTTTGCTTATCCCTGAAAGATTACCAAAACGAACATCCCATTCTAAAGCGAGAACAAGAAGTGTAACGATGCTAAAAAGTGTAATTTGTAGAAATTTATGTGCTTCATGCATTCCCTTTGCTGCCAAATAAAAAGTAAAAAGTAGTAAAAACGGTAAAAAACCCGACACGGTCATGACAAAATCTACTATAAAATCCCCACGAGTTCCTAAAAAACCTTCCATGATAAATCCTCTCTTGTTAGAAACATGTTACTTCCTATTTTTTATCTTATTATATCCAATGCTTTGGTAAAATAATAGATGCAATTTTTTAAAATACTCTCACTCATGCTTTTACTCTTTTTTTTCAACGCATGTACAACACCTAAAAAAGCACCAATTATTACCCAACCCAAAATAGTTATCATACCAAGAGCAAGAGTAAAGGTCTTAAGCTTAGAAGAGAGCCTTAAAAAAATTAATGCAAATGTCGGTAATCCTATCTTTATGAGAATCTTCAAAAAAGAAAAATTACTTGAGATGTGGGTCAAAGTTGACGAAAAATATAAACTTTGTAAAACTTATCCTGTTTGCACTTATTCAGGCGTACTAGGACCAAAACTAAAACAAGGCGACAAGCAAAGTCCAGAGGGATTTTATACCATATCAAAAAAACAACTTAAACCAAACAGCAACTACCATCTAGCCCTAAACTTAGGCTTTCCAAACCAATATGATCGTTACAAAAAACGAACAGGAAGCTATCTGATGATTCATGGAAAATGCAGCTCTACGGGATGTTATGCTATGCAAAATAGACAAATTGAAGAGATCTATAAGATGGCAGATAGGGCACTAAAAGGTGGTCAAGAAAAGTTCCATGTGCATATCTTTCCCTTTAAGATGACACCAGAGAACATGATAGTACATAGTACAGACGAATGGTATCTATTTTGGGTAAATCTTAAACTTGGTTATGACATTTTTGAGAGGTATAATGTTGTACCAATTGTCAAAGCATCAGAAGATCGATATCGGTTTTTTATGAAAAAAATTAAAGGATAAAAGTGAATTCAAAACATTATTACAACCCAAACGGTGAAGATATCTTAGATGAAAAGATCTTTGGAGGAAATCCAACAGGTTTTGTTGATTTTAACCGCTCACGCTATAAATGGGATAGTAATATTTACGATCTTATGAATGCCAACACATGGTTTCCATCAGAGGTAAACACTTCAACTGAAAAGAAAAACTTTGCAAACCTCACAGCAAATGAACAAGCCATCTACAAACTAACATTTGCACAACTTAGTTTCAATGATAGTGCACAAGAAGAGTATCTAAGTGACTTTAGAAGACTTGCAAGCAACCGACTTGTAAAAGCAACTCTGTCTCTTCAAATCATGCAAGAGGTAAACCACTCTAAAAGCTACGCCGTACTTCTAGATGCTTGCGGAAACTCTGATGAAGTTTTCAACCTCTACAAACATGACGAAGCCCTAAACAGAAAAAACAGTAGAATTGCTGAACAATTTGCAAGCTATATCGGAGGAACTTCTGTTGATGAGATGCTTTTAAGTGCGATGGCTAGTGTTAATTTGGAAGGTATCTATTTTCTACTTGGATTTGGTTATATCTACACTTTGGGAGATAAAGTACCAGGGGCTAGAGATATGATACAATTTATCGCGAGAGATGAGCTAAACGCACACTTACCGCTCTTTGCCAATATCTTTAAAACCATCCAAAAAGAGAACAAAATAGCAACAAAAACAATTGATAAATCTTATGAAATGATTCAAGATGCAGTTGATATAGAGCTAGAATATGGTAAATATTTACTACAAAATTATCCTATTATGGGACTTACTGAAGAGTTGATGGA
>JAOZKZ010000293.1 GCA_029935075.1 Campylobacterales bacterium | reverse complement strand
AGGTAGTGGAGAAAAAGATACAAGAGATGTAAATAACACACTATCAGAAAAAAACACTACTACAAAGACGAAAGTCCCACGAGTAGTTACTATCTATGTACATGGCTATAGCAAAAGTGGCTACAACCGACAAGGTGCATATGGCGACATAAATGAAGATAGCGTAATTGATAATTTAGCAGAGTTTACGAACTTAGCAACTATGCAAAACTATGATGAGAATGATACAAACATTCTCGCAGTCACACCCTACTATGGAGATGAAGTCCCTGAATATTACACAGAACAAGATATAACGGATATAGATAAGGTTACAGAAACTTATGGTGGTGGAATTCCAAGATATGCAACTATCATCGCAAAATTTGCCAAACATGTTATGAGAGAAAGTAATGCAACTAATGTAAATATCGTAAGTGCAAGCATGGGTTCTCTTGTGACAAGATGGATTATAGAAAAAGATATTGAACAGTTAGCAAGTGATAAAAAAATAGATAAATGGATCTCTATTGAAGGTGTAATTCGTGGAAATTATGCAGCAAGTAACTCGGTTTTGATGGAGCTTGTAGATCCTATCGCAAAACAACATATAGATACAAAACATATGGACTATACATGGATAAATAGAAATTTAGGAGACAGCAATGCCTCTGAGGAAAATTATAAAGATATCCAAATGAGCTTTATCAGCTCAACACATGACAAAGATGGGGCACTAGATACATTTCTCTCAATAAACGGACAACTCCAAGCAAATGACGGAGTGCAACTCTTGAAAGATACCAAATTTGAACAAACGCCAAACCATACACCTTCGTTTACGCACTATTATCAAGACCATTTAGGAATCAAAAATGATAAAGGTGCTTGGGCACAGGTTGCTACAATCATATCCTCTAAAAGAAGAGTTAAGATTACACTTGAAAGTGCACAAATATCAGACCTACATGAAAGTATTTATTTTCTTAATAAACAAGCTGAGATAGTATTTGAGAGCACCGTCAAATCTCCAAAGGTATATGAAAAATTTGGTATCGATGATGATATAAGTGAAAGAATCGTTGCTGGTGGTGCGTTAAATCTAATCAAATACAAAAATGAAAATGAGAGCAAAACAGTTGGGCAAGTTATATTTAATGATTTTGTACTTGAAGATGAAAATGAGCTTAGCGTTAAAATTACAGGATATGAGCTAGACAAAGTTTTAATTTATGGTGTGAGAGAATTATCTACAAAAAGCAGTAAAGCAAGCTTAGGTACGGTTGAGTTAAATATACCGTTGGAAGATGCAACGATTGAGGTTTTTGGACAAGATTGGAGTGGTGCGGTTAAAGTAGAGCTTTTACCTTAACTAAAATTTAATTTACAACACTCAAGACATCTGTCACTTCAACTTTTAAAAGACTTTTATCTATATCTTTTTGAAGTTTTAAAACACTACCGTACTTCCTAGAGTAGTAGGTATCACTTGTATGGTTATCACTTGTTCCACAATAGATATGCATAATATCATCAAAAGAAAATTGTTCAGGTATAAAATTATCATTTTCAGTTTTAAGCTGATTATTTAAAAGGTCGTTTCTAACAAAGATTGGTAAATAGGTAGTAGTAGATAAGTCTATATCACCGATATAAACAACAACACAAACCTCTTGAACCTCATTTTCAGCAGTATCTGAAACGACACTATTTTTGGCAACTCTTACAGGATACTCTTTAATAATCTTGTTATCTTCATATAAGAGAATCTTAAATTGCTTTATATCATCATACTTCTGTTCTCGTCCATCTTTATACTCTGTAATTCTTGTTACATCATCATTTATGACTTTAGTATAACTTCGTTGCGAAATAGCAGGTGCTTCTGTAAAAGTATTACTTGAAGTTTGAGCATAATTATAAACTTTTTGAAAATAAAAAGTCTTGTCTATAGTTAACTCTTTAGGATATAGATACTCTGATAAATCAACATAAGAACCAACAGGATCCTTTAAAATAGGAATGCTTCCATTGTGGACACTTATATTATTATCAGTAGTATCAGAATCTTCTAAGATTATCTCTTCACATCCTAAGAGAGTTAGAGCTAGGATGCTTAGAGTGAGCGTTGTTAGTTTTTTCATTTATTGATGCTGTATGCTAAATTTATCTAGAATTTCAT
>JAOZKZ010000109.1 GCA_029935075.1 Campylobacterales bacterium | reverse complement strand
GGAATGGTTATGGGTGTTGCTGCTGCAATGATTCCATTTTTAGAACACGATGATGCAAATAGAGCTTTGATGGGTTCAAACATGCAGAGACAAGCTGTTCCTCTTGTTTGGAGTGATGCTCCATTTGTTGGAACTGGTATGGAAGCAATTGTTGCTCGTGATGCATGGGAAGCTATAAAAGCCAAACGTGCAGGTATTATTGAAAAAGTAGATAGTAAAAATATCTATGTTTTAGGTGAAGATGAAAATGGTGCATTTATAGACCACTATTGGCTTCATAAAAACATGAGAACAAATCAAAATACTTCATATATGCAAGTACCGATTATTAACAAAGGTGATGTTGTAGAAAAAGGTCAAGTTATCGCAGATGGTCCAAGTATGGATCAAGGTGAAATGGCTATTGGTAAAAATATTACAGTTGCATTTATGCCATGGAATGGTTATAACTATGAGGATGCAATCGTTATCAATGAGAGATTGATTCAAGAAGACACTTTTACTTCACTTCATATCTATGAAAAAGAGGTTGAAGCTCGAGAGTTAAAAGATGGTTCTGAAGAGATTACAAAAGATATACCAAATGTAAAAGAGGAAAAACTTTTTCATCTTGATGATAGTGGTATCGTAAAAGTTGGTACATATATCAAGCCTGGGATGATAATGGTTGGTAAAGTAACTCCAAAAGGTGAGGTAAAACCAACTCCTGAAGAGAGACTACTAAGAGCTATATTTGGTGAAAAAGCTGGACATGTTGTAAACAAATCACTTTATTGTGGTCAGTCGATGGAAGGTATCGTAGTTGATGTTAAAATCTTTACTAAAAAAGGTTATGACAAAGACCCAAGAGCCTTAGAAGCTTATGAGGCTGAAAAAGAGGTCTTAGATAGAGATCACCATGATAGACTTCTTGTGATAGATAGAGAAGAGTTGCTTCGTGTAAACAACCTTCTTTCACGCGCAAAATTAAATGCAAAATGTGAAGTAAATGGAATTGAGTATAAAAAAGGTACACAAGTTCCTAAAGAAGAGTTTGAAAAAGCAAATAGATTTGCACTAAACAATATTATCAAACAATTTGATGATGAAGTACAAAAGCAATATGCAGATATAAAAGAGTATTTTCAAGATCAGAAAAAATCACTTAGAGTAAACCATGATGAAAAGTTAGCAGTTTTAGAAAAAGATGACATTCTTCCAAGCGGTGTGACAAAACTTGTTAAAGTTTATATTGCTACTAAGCGTAAGCTAAAAGTTGGAGATAAGATGGCTGGTCGGCATGGTAACAAGGGTATCGTATCAAACATCGTACCAGATGTAGATATGCCTTACATGGCAAATGGCGAAACTGTTGATATCGTTTTAAATCCTTTGGGTGTTCCAAGTCGTATGAATATTGGACAAATTCTTGAAGTTCATTTAGGAATTATTGGAAAACGATTAGGACAACAGATAGCTGAAGAGTTTGATGCAAAAAGAGAGAATTGGCTTGAAGATTTAAGAACTAAAATGATAGCAATTGCAGATACTGCAAAATTTGCAAATGCAAAAGAGTTTTTAGGAAAGATGGATGACGATACTCTTATGGATTATGCTAGAGATTGGGGTAAAGGTGTTCGTTTTGCAACTCCTATATTTGAGGGTGTAAATGAGATAGAGTTTGCAAAACTGTTTGAGTTAGCAAAAATTGATACTGATGGTAAAACTGTACTTTATGACGGACGAACAGGTATGAAGATGAAAGAGCGTGTCAATGTTGGTGTTATGTATATGTTAAAACTTCATCACTTGGTTGATGAGAAAGTACATGCTCGTTCAACTGGACCTTATTCACTTGTTACACAACAGCCAGTTGGTGGTAAAGCACTATTTGGTGGACAAAGATTTGGAGAGATGGAAGTATGGGCACTTGAAGCATATGGTGCGGCACATACTCTAAAAGAGATGCTTACAATCAAATCAGATGATGTTGAAGGTAGAATGCAAGCATACAAAGCGATTACAAGAGGCGAGAATATACCTGAAACTGGTATACCTGAGACATTTTTCGTACTTACAAATGAGTTAAAAGCACTAGCACTAGATGTTGAGATATTTAAAGAAAAGGTAGAGCATGAAGAATCTGATTCCGATAGAGATTAATGAAGAGAATCGTCCAAGAGATTTTGAGGCGTTTAAACTAAAACTTGCAAGTCCCGAAAAGGTTGCTTCATGGAGTTATGGAGAGGTTAAAAAACCTGAAACCATTAACTATAGAACACTAAAACCTGAGCGTGATGGACTTTTTTGTGCTAAAATATTTGGACCAGTAAGAGATTATGAGTGTCTTTGTGGTAAGTACAAAAAGATGCGTTATAAAGGTATCAAGTGTGAAAAATGTGGAGTTGAAGTAACAACATCTAAAGTAAGAAGATCTAGAATGGGTCATATCGAGCTTGTTACTCCTGTTGCACATATTTGGTATGTAAATTCACTTCCAAGTCGTATCGGTACACTTTTGGGTGTGAAGATGAAAGATTTAGAGAGGGTTCTTTATTATGAAGCATATATCGTTAAAAACCCTGGTGATGCACATTATGACCATGAAAATAGTAAACCAGTAGGAAAATATGACATTTTAAATGACGACCAATACCAATCTCTTCTTCAGCGTTATGAGGGAATAGAAGAGGGTACAGGCTTTATCGCAGAAATGGGTGGAGAAGCTATTCGTGATCTTTTAGAGGATTTTGATCTTATCGAGATACTTGAAAAACTCAAAGATGATATGGAAAATACTAACTCTGAAACTAAGAAAAAAGCATTGGTAAAAAGACTTAAAGTTGTTGAGTCATTTGTAAATTCTGGAAATCGACCAGAGTGGATGATGATTACTATGCTTCCAGTTCTTCCGCCAGATCTTAGACCTCTTGTTGCACTTGATGGTGGTAAATTTGCAGTTAGTGATGTAAATGATTTGTATAGAAGAGTAATTAACCGAAACTCAAGACTGAAAAGACTTGTAGATCTTGAAGCTCCAGAGATTATCATCAGAAATGAAAAAAGAATGCTTCAAGAAGCAGTGGATGCACTATTTGATAATGGTCGTCGAGCAAATGCTGTAAAAGGTGCAAACAAAAGACCTCTAAAATCACTAAGTGAAGTTATTAAAGGTAAACAAGGTCGTTTTAGACAAAATCTACTTGGTAAAAGGGTTGATTTTTCTGGTCGTTCTGTAATTGTTGTTGGACCAGATCTTCAGATGGATCAATGTGGTCTTCCTAAAGGCATGGCGTTAGAGCTTTTTAAACCACATCTTTTAGCAAAACTTGAAGATAAAGGTTATGCTACAACAATCAAACAAGCAAAAAGAATGATTGAAGAAAAAACTAATGAAGTTTGGGAATGTTTGGAAGAGGTAGTTGATGGCTATCCTATCATGCTAAACCGTGCACCAACGCTTCATAAGCTTTCTATTCAGGCATTTCATCCAAAGCTTATTGAGGGTAAAGCTATTCAATTGCATCCATTGGTTTGTTCTGCATTTAATGCGGATTTTGATGGAGATCAAATGGCGGTTCATGTACCACTTTCTCGTGAGGCTATCGCTGAGTGTAAAGTTTTGATGCTTGCATCTAATAATATCTTGCTTCCAGCTTCTGGAAAAGCAATCGCAGTTCCAACTCAAGATATGGTTCTTGGTCTTTACTACATGACGCGTGAGCGTGATGGTGTGAAGGGTGAAAATAAACTTTTTTCAGATATTGATGAGATTATGATTGCTATTGATCAGGGTGTACTTGATGTTCAGGCAAAGATAAAAACAGCAGTTGATGGACGACTTGTCTATACAACAACGGGAAGAATGATTATAAAATCAATTTTACCTGATTTTGTTCCTGAAGAGTTATGGAATACAGTTATGAAGAAAAAAGATATTGGTGCATTGGTAGATCATATCTATAAAATAGCGGATACTTATGCAACTGCTGAGATTTTAGACAATCTTAAAAGTCTTGGTTTTAAATACTCTACTGAAGCTGGTATCTCTATCTCAATTGATGATATTAATGTTCCTGAAACAAAAGAAGGTTATGTAGCTGCGAGTAAGAAAAAAGTGGTTGAGATTCAAAAACAGTATTCAGCTGGTCTTTTAACAGAGCAAGAGCGTTACAATAAAATTATTGATATTTGGACAGAGACAAATAATACTTTGGCAAACGAAATGATGAAGCTTATTGAAACTGATAAAGGGGGTTTTAACTCAATCTTTATGATGGCAGATTCTGGAGCTAGGGGTAGTGCTGCACAAATTAGACAACTTGCTGGTATGAGGGGTCTTATGGCGAAGCCTGATGGTTCTATCATTGAAACACCAATTATTTCAAACTTTAGAGAAGGTCTAAATGTTCTTGAGTACTTTATCTCAACGCATGGTGCTAGAAAAGGTCTTGCGGATACAGCACTAAAAACTGCAAATGCAGGTTATTTGACTCGTAAGCTTGTAGATGTTAGTCAAAATGCTAAGATTTCTGCAGATGATTGTGGTACACATGAAGGTATTGAAGTTACTGAAATTAGTATCAATGGTGAATTGGTTGAATCAATTAGTGATAGAGTTGAGGGTAGGGTCTTATCTGAAAATATTATTGATACTATCACCAACGAAGTTCTTTTTGTAGAGGGAACACTTATCAGTGAAGAAGATGCAAAAAGTATCAAAGATGCTGGTATTAAATCAGCAGTTATTAGAACACCAATCACATGTAAAGTAGATAAAGGTGTTTGTGCTAAATGTTATGGACTAAATCTTGGAAAAGGAAAACTGGTTAAAAAAGGTGAAGCAGTAGGAATTATTGCAGCACAATCAATCGGTGAACCTGGAACACAGTTGACACTAAGAACTTTCCATATTGGTGGTACTGCTTCAACTGAACAGCAAGATAGACAAATTGTTGCGAAAAAAGAGGGATTCATCCGATTTTACAATCTTAAAACATTCGTAAACAAAGAGGGTGAGCATATCGTCGCAAATAGAAGAAATGCAGCGGTACTTTTAGTCGAGCCTAAGATAAAAGCCCCATTTGCAGGTACAGTTACTGTTGATTATGCTCATGAAGAGATGATTTTAACCGTTAAAGGTAAAAAAGAGACTGCTAAATTTGTTCTTAGAAAAAATGATATTGCTAAAAATAATGAGCTAGCAGGAATTAGTGGAAAGATGGAAGGAAAATTCTATCTTCCATATGTAAGTGGTGAGAAAGTAGATGCAAACGAGAGTGTTGTTGAAGTTATCAAAGAGGGTTGGAACATACCAAATCGTATCGAATATGGTAGTAAATTTAGAGTACAAGATGGTGAGCCTGTAGTCCAAAAAATAGCGGCTAATGCAACAGGTGTTATTAAATACTATAAGCTTGTTGGGGATTATTTAGATCGTTTCCATGATATAAAAAAAGGTACAGTTGTTAATGAAAAAGGTCTGTTTGCTATTATCGCTGATTCAGAAGATCGTGAAGCAACAAGACACTATATTCCTAGACAATCTGTAATTGAACTAGAGGATAATTCAAAAGTTGACGCTAAAGATATTATTGCTCGTCCAGAACATGATGAGCAGAAGATAATTGCTGAATGGGATCCATATTCTAAACCTACAATTGCTGAGGCTGATGGTACAATTGCATTTGAAGATATTGATCCAGGATCTACTGCAACTGAGCAGATAGATGAGAGTGGTCAAACAAGACTAGTGATCAATGAATATATACCAACAGGTCTTAAGCCTACAATTTTATTGGCTACACGTGATGGTGAAATTAAAAAATATCCTCTAGAGCCTAAGACTTCTATATTGGTTGCAAGTGGAGCTGAAGTACATGTGGCTGATGAGCTTGCAAAAACTCCAAAAGCGGTTGCAAAGTCAAAAGATATTACTGGAGGTCTACCAAGAGTTAGTGAACTTT
This sequence comes from Campylobacterales bacterium, assembly GCA_029935075.1. Taxonomy (GTDB): domain Bacteria; phylum Campylobacterota; class Campylobacteria; order Campylobacterales; family QNZT01; genus SZUA-1433. The sequence continues at coordinate 1,360 of JAOZKZ010000109.1, read as the reverse complement.
TTGAAGCAAGAAAACCTAAATCTCCTGCAGTTATCTCAGAAGTAGCTGGAATGGTTAGATTTGGTAAGCCACTAAGAGGTAAAGAACGTATTGTTATCGATACCAATGATGGAAATACAAAAGAGTATCTAGTAGATAAAAATAGACAAATCCTAGTACATACTGGCGAATATGTTCAAGTTGGTGAGAAATTGACTGATGGATTGACCTCAAGTCATGATATCTTGAGAATTCAAGGTGAGAAAGCACTTCACTACTACATGGTTAGTGAAATTCAACAAGTCTATAGAAGTCAGGGTGTTGCAATCTCTGATAAACATATTGAGGTTATCATCTCACAAATGCTTAGACAGGTAAAAATCGTAGATAGTGGAGATACAAACTTCATCATCGGTGATCTTATCAGTAGAAGAAAGCTTAAAGAAGAGAATGAGAGAATTGTGAAGATGACAGGAGAGCCAGCCATCGCAGAGCCAACACTTCTAGGTGTAACTAGAGCGGCTATCAACGCAGATAGTATCATCTCTGCTGCATCATTCCAAGAGACTACAAAAGTTCTTACGGAAGCGAGTATCGCAGGTAAGACTGATTATCTTGAAGATTTGAAAGAGAATGTTATTTTAGGTCGTATGATTCCAGTAGGTACTGGTATGTATAAAGATTCTAAGATAAAACTCAAACAAAGAGATGCGTAATATTTAAAGAGGAGCTTCCTCTTTAAATGATTTCTTAAATTAAGCTAAATATAAACGAAATTTAAGTAACATAGCCGACTTTCAACATCATGTGAATGAATTTGAAGTTTAAAAGCATAGTTTATCTATGTTTAGTAAAATTGTAAAAAGGAAAAAATTTGCCAACTATAAATCAGTTGATTCGTAAAGAGAGAAAAAAGGTGGTTGTTAAGTCAAAATCACCAGCACTTGTAAGCTGTCCTCAAAGAAGAGGCGTTTGTACAAGAGTTTATACTACAACTCCAAAGAAACCTAACTCAGCACTTAGAAAAGTAGCTAAAGTTAGATTGACTAGTGGTTTTGAAGTTATTAGTTATATCGGTGGTGAGGGTCATAACCTTCAAGAACATTCGATTGTACTTGTTCGTGGAGGTAGAGTAAAAGATCTTCCAGGTGTTAAGTATCATATCGTTCGTGGTGCATTAGATACCGCTGGTGTTGCAAACAGAACAGTTGCAAGAAGTAAGTACGGAACTAAAAAACCTAAGAAAAAGTAATTTTAGGTAATTTTTAAAACAGTAAGTGTTGCCTCTTTTAGAGGTTAATTTTTTATAAACATTTATAATTGTCAAAACGGCCAGGCTTTACCATCAAAACCTTTGTGGGTAAAGTTTGAGTAAATTATA
>JAOZKZ010000108.1 GCA_029935075.1 Campylobacterales bacterium | reverse complement strand
GGGAACATGCTATTGATGAACAACTTGAGGGTGTTCGTGAGGAACTTGCACCACTCATGAAGTATCGTGAAATATCTACAGGTAATGATGAACAAATAAAACTCAACTTAAAAGATATCATCAAAGCCAAAGAGTTTATAGAGTTTGGTGCAAATCATGAATCGGCTAGTATCTCACAATATAAAAAGATGGTAGAGCAAAAGATAAGTGAACTTTTATCACAAAATGAGATATTGCAAAATCTTAAAGAGGGTAAAAGTATCAGTGAAGAAGAAGCCAAAAAACTTGCACAACTTTTAGAAGATGAATCTCCTCATATCACGATAGACTTACTTCGTCGTGTTTATCAAAACAAAAAAGCTCCATTTTTAAAACTCATCCGTCATATCTTAGGTATCGAAAAACTAGAGAGTTTTCCAGACTCTGTAAGTGCTTCAATAGACCAGTTTATAAAAGAACATTCGACTCTAACCAAAAAGCAGTTAGAATTCCTAAATCTTTTGAGAGAATTTCTTATAAAACAAGGTGACATAGAGAAAAAAGATTTTATCTCTGCACCTTTTACCGTGTTGCATCCTGATGGAATAAGAGGGGTTTTCTCACCACAAGAGATTAATGAAATACTACAAATGACAAAGGAACTTGTTGCATAATGTTAACACATAACCCAGCCCTTAAAAGCCTCATCGATAAACTATGGAACAAATTTTGGAGTGGTGGTATATCCAACCCACTAACCGCGATAGAACAGATCACTTATCTGATATTTATGAAGCGACTTGATGAGCTTGATACTAAACGAAAAGCAGATGCTGCGTGGACGGGGGAGAAATACACTTCACTCTTTGAGGGAGAAAAAGAGAAACTTAGATGGAGTTATATCAAACAACTCAAAGCCGAAGAGATGCTCTCACACATACAACAAAATGTTTTCCCTTTTTTAAAAGAGTTAAATGGTAAAAACTCACACTTTACCAAACACATGCAAAATGCCGTTTTTATCATCCCCTCTGCATCTTTGCTTGTGGAAGCTATCAATATCATAGAAGAGTTATTTAAAGAGATTGAAAAAGATGCTAGTGAACATGGTCAAGCATTTCAAGATATCCAAGGTGATGTTTATGAGATGCTTTTGGGAGAAATTGCTACAGCTGGAAAAAATGGACAATTTAGAACACCAAGGCACATCATCAAACTTCTTGCTGAACTTGTTGATCCACAACTAGGACATAAGGTAGGAGACCCTGCATGTGGAACTGGCGGTTTTTTACTTGGTGCATATCAGTACATCATCTCAACACTAGACAAAGAGGGAAAATTTGCTCAAACGGATGAAGATGGTTTTGTACGAAGTAGTACGAGTGCATTGCTTACAGAAGATGTGAAAAAAAGTTTAGATAGTTCCTTTCATGGTTATGACATCGATGTGACGATGGTAAGACTTGGTCTTATGAACCTTATGATGCACGGCATCGACAATCCGCAAATCGACTACATGGATACACTTAGCAAAAAGTTTGACCATCGTGAGATAAACAGTTATGATATCGTCTTGGCAAATCCACCTTTTACAGGAAACTTGAACAAAGGCGAAATCGATGGCGAATCACTAACACTTAGCACTACCAAAACCGAACTACTTTTTATAAACCGAATACACACCATGCTCAGGCTTGGTGGAACAGCAGGTATCATCATCCCTCAAGGTGTACTTTTTGGAACAGCAAAAGCTTTTAAAGCAGCAAGAAAGATAATGATAGAAGAGTCACAATTAAAAGCTGTCATAACCATGCCAAGTGGAGTTTTTAAACCTTATGCAGGAGTGGCTACAGCGATACTTATATTTACCAAAGCAGGTGAAACAGATAATGTTTGGTTTTATGAGATGGAAAATGATGGCTACTCTTTGGATGATAAAAGAGCAAAAATAGAAAAAAGTGATTTGCAAGATATCATCGAAAAATACAAAAACCGTGATGCAAAAAAAGAGAATGATCGAAAAGCAAAACACTTTTTTGTGACGAAAAAAGAGATAATTGAAAATGAGTATGATTTGAGTTTCAATAGCTATCATGAAGAGGTTTATGAAGAGATAGAGTATGAAGAACCAAAGGTGGTTTTGGCGAAGTTGGAGGCTTTGGAGGAGGAGATACGAAAAGAGCTTTTGGAAGTTAAGAGTTTGTTTGTATGAAATTTAAAATAGTTAAGCTAAAAGATATTGTAAAACCTAAGCAATGGAAAAATTTATCAATATCTAAATTGAAGAAAGAAGGTTATCCTGTATATGGTGCAAATGGAATAATTGGATTTTATAATGAATACAATCATGAACAGCCTACTTTAGCTATTACTTGTCGAGGTGCTACATGTGGTAATATACATATCACTCTACCAAAGTCATATATAACTTCCAATGCAATGGCATTAGATGAATTAGATACAGAGCAGGTAGACTTAAGGTATCTAAAATATGCTCTTGTCGCACGAGGGTTTAATGATGTAATTACTGGTTCTGCACAACCACAAATAGTGAGGAAGAATTTAGAAAATATTAAAATCCCTCTCCCTGAAAACCTAGACAATCAAATCCACATAGCCAACCTCCTAAGCCAAGTAGAATCCCTCATAGCCAAACGAGAAGAGAGCATCAAACTCCTCGACGAACTCCTCAAAAGCACTTTTTTGGATATGTTTGGAGATTATAATAATTTTAATTTGGAACTTGTTGACTTGTGTGATGATATAGTTGATTGTCCTCACTCGACTCCAAAATACTCTGATGTAAAAACAGATTTTTCTTGTTTAAGGACTTCAGAATTTTCAAATGGTTATATTGATAATTCATCTATGAAATATGTTAATGAAAATGAGTATTTAAAAAGAGTAAAAAGATTGGTTCCTAAGTTTGGTGATGTTGTCTATGCTAGAGAAGGTTCATATGGAGATGCTATTAGAATTCCTCAAAATCAACTAATTTGTCTAGGTCAAAGAACATTACTTTTCAGACCAAAAGATGAAATATGTAATAGTATATTTTTATGGGCATTAATTCGTTCAGAGGATGTATTTAGACAAGCAAAGAAAAAGAATAAAGGTGCAACAGTTGGAAGAGTAAATGTTAAGGATATTAAAGAATTTAAAGTATTTTTACCACCAATACTCCTCCAAGACAAATTTGCCACTATTGTCCAACAAGTAGAACAAACCAAACAACAACATCAAAAAAGCCTTAAAGAGCTCAAAAATCTTTTTGGCTCACTTTCACATAGGGCTTTTAGAGGGGAGTTGGATTTGCGAGGGATGGAGGGAAAATGAATATAGAATTTTCAAATATAGAGCAGCTATTGCGAAGACTAAATAATACACAAAAGTTACAGATTGAAAATCTAAATTGGATAGAGCCGATAGGTATAGTACTTTTGAAGTTGTATAAAACTGCTCACCCGATAACTGATATATCTCTTCAAGGAAATAGTAACTGTGTTGGATATGTTAATACACTTTTAAATCAAAATGCTTCAAGAGAAAGAAGTTATGTTCCTTTAGAGCATTTTTCAAATAATTTTGGAAATAAAGATGAAATTGCAAATAATGTAACGAAAAAAATTATAAAAAGTGCTGACAATCTATCGGATGAATACAAGTTGGATCTTTCAAAATATCTACAATATCTTATCTCTGAAATGATGGATAATGTTATAAGTCATTCCATGAGTAAAATTGGTGGGTTTGTGACTGCACAATACTATCCAGCTAAAAAGAAGGTGCAAGTTGTAATTGTTGATAGTGGTGTTGGATTTTTGGAGACATTATCTAAAAAATATCCTTTAGAGAGTGAAGAGGATGCAATTATAAAAGCGATGGAAAAAGAGGTTAGTGGCTCTAATGCTTTTGCACCATATACAAATGTTTTAAAACATGCAGGGCTAGGTTTATATTTTTTATCTAAAATTATTGAGTATACATCTGGAAAGTTATTGATTGTCTCAAACAATACAATTTATAGATCGTATCAAAATAGCTTTCAACTTTTAGAAACAGATTTTCAAGGAACGATGATAGCATTTGAAATATTTGAAGATAAGTTAGATTATGAGTTTGGACAACTTTTTAATATAATAAGAAGTGAGGAAGAAGAAGAGGAAGAAGATATTTTTTAAGCTGCTTCCTCTTTAAAGTACTTTTGACTATATTTGACAACATAGTTAAGTACACTCTTTATTTCATCATTTTCATTGTGAATTCTGATATTTTTTTTGATAAATTCAATGCCATGCATCCGTGTTAATATGCCTAAAACTTCATCGCCAAATGATTGAGTGATAAGATTAATATCAATAAAATCAAGTGTGATTCCATTATCTTCTTTAAGTTTTTCCAAAATTTCATTTCTAACTTTAGCACCATTTTGTCGGCTACCAGCAAAGTCACTATTTTGAACAAAATCTTTTATGCGTACAACTGCCACAATAACCTCCTTATATAATCATTGTATATAATAACATTGACCTAGTAAATACATTATAAATTTTAATATATAAATCGTCACATGAAGAAATATATTTACTTAAATATATACTACCATAATAAGGTAAAGTATATTATTAAGTATTGATTAAAGTACGAAAATATCTATAAACCATTGATGATTGGATTATCAGAATGGGCTATAAAAGTAGGCAAACTAAATCATGAACAATGAGTTTAGCTTTGATGTATAGAGTTATTTTTTATAACTGCTTATGTTGCTGACAAAGATTATATAAAAAAGCTAAGAAACAGAAGGGTATTACTAATAAATAAGAAAGTCCCCAATATTATTTTTACTATTTGTTACAATATAAAAAATAATAAGCTATTTTAGTAAACATAAACAAGAGTTTAAAGAAAAATATGAGATAGAAAAAATTGGTCTTTGATAAAGTCCCTAGTTTTTTGGATAGCTAAAGACTTTGTATTTTTCTTAGTTAACCAATCTTTGCAGTTACTTCTGCATTGGTGTTAACAACTTCTCCACTTCCATGAATAACTTGTGGTATACATGCAGTACAGATATGTACCTCTTCGCCTTGACAAATTGCTTTTAGATAAACTGTTTTAGTTTGGTCGTTTGACTCGATTAAGCAGACATTGCAGTATTGTTTGTTTTCTATTTCCATTTTCGATTCCTTATTCTTTTTTTAATAATGTCACAATTTTATCACAACTCTAAATTTAATTGATTGATTTTGCTCAAGTTTTGATATAATCTTATAAAAGAAACAAAAAGGATTTTAAAATGCCAATGTTAGATAGTTTTATGGTTGATCATACCAAAATGAAAGCACCTGCGACGAGAGTTGCAAAGACGATGAGTACTCCATGTGGAGATACAATTACAGTATTTGATTTGCGTTTTTATCAACCAAATAAAGGAATTATGAGTGAAAAAGGAACCCATACTTTGGAGCATCTTTTTGCTGGATTTATTCGTGAACATTTGAATGGAGATGGTGTTGAGATTATCGATGTATCTCCGATGGGATGCAGAACGGGATTTTATATGAGCCTTTTGGGTACACCTGATGAAGAGCGTGTTTCAAAAGCTTGGAAAGAGTCTATGGAAGATGTTTTAAATGTTGAGAAACAAGATGATATCCCAGAGTTAAATATCTACCAATGTGGAACATGTATGATGCACTCTTTGGATGAGGCAAAAGATATTGCAAAAGATATCCTCTCCCATGATATAGGTGTGATGGATAATGAAGCGTTAAAACTTGATGAGGAGTTGATAAAAAACGCAACATGCTAACAAATGAGAATATGCGTGAGCGGGATTTAAAGCATATTTGGCATCCTTGCTCACAAATGAAAGATTATGAAACACTCCCTTTTATACCGATAAAGTCGGCTAAAGGTGCATATCTAAATGATTTTGATGGCAATGTATATCTTGATGCCATCAGCTCATGGTGGGTAAATATTTTTGGTCACTCCAATCCTTATATCAATGAAAAAATTAAAGAACAACTTGAAACTTTAGAGCATGTTATATTTGCAGGATTTACCCATGAAAGTGCAGTTCGTTTAGCGGAAAGACTTGTGGCTTTAACTCCTCCTAAATTACAAAAAGTTTTCTTTGCTGATAATGGTTCTAGTGCTATTGAAATTGCCTTAAAAATGAGTTTTCAATACTACAAAAACCGAGGCGAAGTGAGAGATGTTTTTATCTCGTTAGAAAACAGTTACCATGGAGAAACTATGGGTGCATTGGCCGTGGGAGATGTTGCTCTTTATAAAGAGATTTATGGCGAAATTTTGATAAAAACAGTCCAAGCAAAATCTCCAGCACTGACAAGTGAAGAAGAAGCACTTGATTCTATGGAGACACTATTTAAAAAACATGATGGAAAAATATCTGCGGTAGTGATTGAGCCGTTAGTTCAGTGTGCTGGAAGCATGGCAATGTATGATGCAACTTATATTACCAAACTTCGGGCTTTATGTGATACGTATGGTGTTTTTCTAATTGCTGATGAAATTGCTGTTGGATTTGGACGAACAGGCACCATGTTTGCATGTGAACAGGCAAATATCACACCTGATTTTATGTGTCTTTCCAAAGGTATTACAGGTGGGTATTTGCCTCTTTCTTGTGTTTTGACAACAGATGAAATTTATCAAGCGTTTTATTGTGATTATAGTGAAGGAAAATCATTTTTGGATTCTCATAGTTATACGGGAAATGCACTTGCATGTGCCGCTGCAAATGCGACTTTGGATATTTTTGAAGATGAAAATATTATAGAAAATAACAGAATTAAAATTGATATATTAACAGCCTTGACTTTGCGTTTTAATGAGTTGCCAAATGTCAAAGAGGTAAGACAAAGAGGATTTATCGTGGCGATTGAACTGCAAGGTTATTCTGCAGAACAACGCATAGGATTAGAAATATATAAATATGCACTCTCACATGAGGTACTATTGCGACCACTTGGAAATGTAGTTTATTTTATGCCACCATATATTATGAGTGAAGAGCAGTTAATAAAGATGACTGATGTTGCTTATGAAGCGATTAAAAAGATATATAATAGTAACACATAACATTGTAAGCAAGATAGATACTTAGACTGACTTTAGCGAACATCTTATTTCCTTGATTCTTTATTATTACTATAAGTATACAGAGAAGAAATGTCAAAGATGTGTCAAAAAATAAAATTATTTAATATTTTAAGACTAAAAGGTTAGCGGGGCTGGTAAAACAACCCCTTTTTATTAGTCGTCGTCATCTCCAAATAATGCTTTAAGTGCGTCTGGATTGCTAG
>JAOZKZ010000018.1 GCA_029935075.1 Campylobacterales bacterium | reverse complement strand
GTGCACGATAGATAATTTTTTTCGCATCTTCAATCAGATGGTCTTCAACAAGTGACTTACCTATCTCATACCCTTGTGCTTTTAAAAATGTAAACGCCATACCACCACCGATGATAATTTTATCTACTTTTTCAACAAGATTTACAAGTGCTTGAAGCTTACCAGATACTTTAGACCCACCAACAACCGCAACAAATGGGCGTGATGGATTCATAACCGTTCTATGAAAAAAAGTTACCTCTTTTTGCATCAAAAACCCAGCTGCTTTATGCTCTATATCAAAATGTGCAGGCATAGCAAATATAGATGCATGTCGTCTATGACTTGCTCCAAAAGCATCATTGATATAAAAATCAGCCATAGATGATAAACGCTCTGCAAATTCACTATCATTTGCCATCTCTCCTGGATTGTATCTAAGGTTTTCAAGAAGCATTATCTCTCCACCTTGAAGCCCTTTAGCTTTTTCTATCGTATCATCTCCAACAACATTATCAGCCATGATAATATCAATTTTCAACAATGAACGAAGTCTCTTTTCGATGGGTTTTAGTGAATCTTTATCTTCATTCCACTCTCCAGGAACTGGACGACCAAAGTGAGATGCTAAAATAATTTTACAATTTCTATCCATGCAGTATCTGATAGTTGGAAGAGCTGAGCGAATTCTTCTATCATCGCTGATATTTCCAAACTCATCTTTTGGTACATTAAAATCGCATCTGATAAATACTCTTTTGCCGTCAATATCTAAGTTTTTAATCGATAATAGTTCCATCTTAGTTTTCCTTACAAATATGAGCACACATATCAACAAGTCTGCATGAGTAACCCCACTCGTTGTCATACCAGCCCATAACTTTTATAAAATTGCCATCAACGACTTGCGTCAAGTCTCCAGCCACAATAGCACTTATATCAGATCCAACAAAGTCAGAACTTACTCTCATGTCCCAATCCACTTCGATAATACCTTTTAAAGCACCTTCTGCTGCTGCTTCAAAAGCTGCATTTACTTCTTCTTTAGTCGTATCTTTTTTAACGATAACATTCAAATCAACCATAGAAACATTTGGCGTAGGAACACGAATCGCTTGACCATTTAGTTTTCCATTTAGGTGAGGCATAACAAGACCAATTGCTTTTGCAGCTCCTGTTGAAGTTGGTATCATGTTAACCGCCGCAGCTCTAGCTCGTCTAGCATCTTTACTATGTTTTACATCCAAAATATTTTGGTCATTTGTATATGAGTGACATGTGGTAACCAATGCTTTTTCAATTCCAAAAGTATCATCAAGCACTTTTACAATAGGGGCTAAACAGTTTGTAGTACAACTAGCATTTGAGACAATTTTTTCTCCAGCATATTTATCTTCGTTTACACCCATTACAAATGTTGCAGTATCTTTATCTTTTGCAGGAGCAGAGAAAAGTACTTTTTTAATTCCCATATCAAGATAAGCTTGTGATTTTTCTTGCGTATAAAATGCACCTGTACACTCTAAAAGCACTTCAGCACCATATTTTGCAAAATCAAGATTTTTTGGATCTCTGTCATTTAAAAATTTTACTTTTGATTTTCCAATTTGAATATAGTCATCATCAAGTAACTCAATATCACCCTTAAATGTTCCATGAACGCTGTCATATTTCAAAAGATATTTTGTCATCTCAGGAGCAGTTGTATCATTTACAACTACCAACTCCATATCATCTCTATCCTCTAAAATCCGAGCAACACATCTCCCTATCCTACCAAATCCTGTAATAGCCACTTTTAAAGCCACATTATCTCCTTTATTATGATTAGTGTATAATTCTTCTAATTATATCGACTAAATGATTAAAAAATTAATAGTTTAAATTAAATAAGGTTTAAAGCATAATAGATGAATATTGCAGTTTTTGGTGGTAGTTTTGATCCACCACATATTGGGCATGAAGAGATTGTTAAAGAAGGCCTTAAAAAGCTTGACATTGAACTACTTTTTGTTGTTCCTACTTTTTTAAATCCCTTTAAGGAAATTTTTTTTGCACCTGCCCAAATAAGATATAGATGGATAGAAAAATTACTTTCAACTTATCCTAAAGCAAAAATTCTAAAATATGAGATAGAACAAAATCGCCCAGTCCCTACAATTGAAACAATTAAACATCTTAAAGAAAGTCATAAATTAGATAAAATATATTTAATTATAGGAGCTGATAATCTACCAACACTTCACAAATGGAAAGATTATGATGAGCTTAAAAAATTGGTAAATTTTGTAGTTGCTACAAGAGATGATGAAAAAATCCCAAAAAACTTGCAAAAATTGGACATTCATGTTAATATCAGTTCTACAAAATTAAGAGAAAAAATCAAAAGAGAGTATTTACCAAAATCTATAGCAGATGAGGTTATAAAGTACTACAATAGGGAAACAATGAACGAAAGAATTGAAAATATCGTAAAAATTTTAGATGATAAAAAAGCTGAAAATATCCAACTGTTTGACATGAAAAATACAGATTATTTTGTAAATGAAGTCATCATTGCTACAACTTTAGGACAAAAACATGGACTTGCACTTGTTGATTATCTAAAAAAAGGTTTAAAAGCAGATGAAAGTTATCTTGAAATTGAACCAAGTGACGATTGGTCAGTGGTAGATTTGGGAGATATCTTGATACATGTTATGAGTGCTGAATATCGTGCAAAATATAACATAGAAGATTTTTTATCTAAAAGAGATGAAGAAAATTAAGCGTTAGAAACCTCTAACACTTAATTCACATCCTACTGATATACACTATCTTGAACGATTAACGCATCACTTACCGTGCTATTGTTTACCTTAACAATAGCATAAATCGCACCTACAAAAAGACAAGCTACAATCACTAAATTAACCGTACGCTTTTTCTCTTCACTTCCTCTACCATTAAAATCTTCAATCTTTTCTAAAGATGGTTCACTATTTATCATAATATTCCCCTATATTTTTGATAGTAGAATCTTATCAGAAATCATTTTAAATAGGACTTAATTTATCCTATTTAAAACTTCCCTTGAATAAATGCTGTTAAAATTTGAGTGCTTAGTTCAATCCTTTCTCCAAAACTCTTTTTTTCTGCCCTCTCATGTATCGTATGGTCTCCATCACCAAAAGGTCCAAAACCATCAATAGTGACAACACCTTGGCTTGCCATATGATTTGCATCACTCACACCTCCTCGTTGTTCCGCTAAAATTTTAACTCCTGAAATCTCTTCTATCTTTTTCAAAAAATCTAACTGTTTTTCATTTGGAGCCATAACATCACGCTGAATTCCCCCACTAAGTTCTGATTCGATTCCCTCAACATGGTTATTTTTAACTATCTCAGCAAAGCCTTTTAAAACTCTATCTCTCTCATGAGAGCTTGTGTATCTAAGCTCAACCGTTAACTTAGCATGTGGAGAAATTGTATTTGCTCCGATACCACCCTCTAATTTTCCTACATTTACAGTCGTTCCTAATTCTAAATTGGTAAGTTCAGTCAAAGCTATCAACTTATGTGCCGCTTCTAAATTGGCATTTATCCCTTTTATATATTCATTACCTGCATGTGAAGCTTTTCCTTTGATATCGATAAAAAAAGTTCCCACACCTTTTCGACCAGTTACCACTTCTCCATTTTTCCCAGCGGCTTCATAAACTAAACAATAGTCATAATTTTCCGCCAAACTCAAGGTCAACTCTTTTGAATCATCACTTCCAGTCTCTTCATCGCTAACAAGTAACATGTCAATGTTTTTAATTTCTCCAAACTCTTTATGTACATTTCGAAGTGCTTCAAGTGCAACCATGTTACCCCCTTTCATATCACACACTCCAGGACCATATATCCACTCTTCATCATCATGATAGTGTTCAAAACTCATAGGAGGAAAAACCGTATCAAGATGCCCTAAGAGCAAAACTTTCTTACCCTCATCTTGTGAAGATTTAAAAAGAAGATGATTTCCTATCTCTTTCCGCTGATGTGAAACACTTTCAAATCCAAGCTCTTCCATCCAAGTTATAAAAATTTTTCCATTCTCATCTACACCTAATTTGTTTTTTGTGTATGAATTTAGATTAATTAACCTCTTAAGCTCCGAAAAATCGTAATTTTTAGCCATTTTTGTAACCCTATCAAATTAAAATAATTGTATAATTTCATTATAACATTTTTTCTAAAGGAAGCTCATGTCAAACCACAAAATCGGAATGTGGATGTATCAAAACAGCGGCGGTGACCAAATCCAAAACAAAATGATTGATAAACTCAGAGAAAGAGATATCATCACAACAACGGATTTAAACCTCAGAAATGCCATAGCCAAAAATGGTTCTATCATCTGTAATGATACAGTCATGGAAGAGCTTGACCTCTTTTTCAGCTACAACGCTGGGCAACAAACCCAATATCAAGTCTATCTCTATGAAACACTTGATAAGTTTATCCCTATCATTAACAATTATCCTGCGTTTTCACTTACTGAGGATAAGTTTAAAACTTCACATCTTTTAAGACACCATGGCATCATGACACCAGAATTTAAACTCTGTCACAGAGATGATGTTGCAAAACTAAAAAATGTACTTCGTGAGTGGGGTGGAAAAATCGTCTATAAGCCAACTGATGGCTGGGGTGGAATGGGTCTTGTAAAGATAGAAAATGAAGCAGCACTTGATATGCTTTTACCATTTTTAAACCAAACCGACATACGATACTTTTATGTAGAAAAATTTGTGGATTATGACAATAGCGATTTTCGTATCGATATCGTAGATGGCGAATTTGTTGCATGTTATGGGCGAAAAGCTCCAAAAGATAGTTGGAAAACAAATATCACAGCTGGAGGAAGCATATTTTTAAGAGAAGCAAATGACAGACTTGTTGAAATCTCAAAAAAAGCAGCAGCTATAACTGGTTTAGAGATAGCCGGTGTGGATTTGATATATGATAGAGAGTTGGAAGATTATGTAGTGCTTGAAGTAAATGGTATACCTGCATTTGCAACTCCTGAACAAGAAAAAATGGGACTGAATTTTAACGATAAAAAAATTGACTTAATTGTCGATATGATAGATAGAAAAGTAAAAGGCAAATAAAATGGGCAAAAAGAAGAATAAAAAACTACCAAAACTGGGGTTGCTGTATCTTGATTATGTATTGAGATTTTTTGATAAATCAAACTTTAAAGGGTGGCCAAACAAAATTGAAGTTGTCACTTATCACTGGAAAAATGATAAAGCACGTTTCATCAAAGAGGTTAAACGAAAAAAGATTGATATATTGATTGGAAATATTCCTGCGACTGCCTATGAGACATTTAGAGAAATTGCCCGTGCACTTCCGCATGTTCAATTTGTGCCGTCACTTGACACTCAATTTTCAAACAAATCAAAAGAGAATGTTACTAGATTTTGTTGGAAATATGATATACCAATTCCTAAAACACAAATCTTTTACGATAGACAAAAAGGGCATGAGTTTTTAAAAACCGCTAAATATCCAAAAATCGTTAAAAAGAGTTATGGTCCATCAAACTATGGTGGATATTTTGTACACAAAGTAGATTCAAATAAAGAAGCTGTAAATCTTTTTGCCACTAAAAAATACCATCCAATGTACATCCAAGACTTTGTCCCGATGTCAGCTGATGTGAGAGTCATGCTTATTGGTCACAAACCAGTGTGTGCATTTTGGAGAAGACCACCTGAAGGTGAATGGCTGACAAACACCAGTCAAGGTGGAAGCATGGATTATCAAAATGTTCCAGTTGAACTACTTGAACTTGCTGTAAAAGTTAGTAAAGCCGCAAACGCTGAATACTGGGCATGTGATATCGCAGTAGGCATAGATGGAAAGTATAGAATTTTAGAGTGTGCTACAGCATTTGCAGCATTTCCATATATCAGAGATTGGATCGGTCAATACATCATGTGGAAATTTAGTAATGGTAGATTTAGAAAGCCAAACATCCCACTCTATAACTGGGAAGAGCTTAGTAAAATCGACAGTTCACTTTTAAGAACAATGAGAAACATCACATTTGGAACCTATTCTCCAAGTTTTGATGGTGCTTATTTTATGAATAAAGCAGTAGCAACAGATGATAAAGCTACACTATTTGACCTAGATGCACAATTTCCTATGCTTGATTCAAAAGATACAAAAGATGAAGAGTGGCCAAGTGAAAAATGGAATTACCAAGATAAGTTTGCACTGAAAAATATCAAAAACATGCAAGTTAAAAATGACCAAGCATTGAAAGATGGAGACGAATCAGCCCTTAATTCTGAAGATGTTAGCGACGATGAGATGTTTGCATTTCTCTCAACTTCTTCAAAAGGCTTTGGAAAGAAAAAAGCACAAGCAGCACTTGAAGAGCATGGTAAAGAAAAGATTATGGATATGCTTGAAAGTGAGCCAACAGGACTACTAGATGTTAAAGGCATCAAAGAAAAAACTATGAAAAAGATGGTTGAAGCTTGGAGTACTTTTAAGCAAATTATGAAGGGTTTACCACCTAGTAATTAAAATATGTAACCTCTACACAGAGGTTACATATCATGTTGGTACAATTCACTTAAAGGATTTATCATGTGTATGCAACATCAAAGACCAGCAAAACCTCAAACAAAAAGCTTTCGAACAACTGATACAAAAAAACACATTCCCTATGATAGTTCACTAATGGAACATGGGGATCCTGACTTTATAGATTTGAGAGTTAAAAAAATTCCTAAAAAGAAAAAAGGTTTTTTTGAGAAGCTCTTTGCCTAATCAAATAAACTTTCTTTTTTATTCAAAATAGTTTTATACCCCAACTCTTGGGAACATTGTGAACAAGTTCTCGCAGGCTTATGTCCTAAATATAAAAAGGAAGTGCTATATTTCCTGTAATCTTTTTTTTATCATTGTCCAATATAATCATATGACGATTAAACACAAATGAAAAAATATCATTTTCTGAAGATTCCACGGCTTTAAACTGCTTACTAAGCCAACATTTTTTGTAACAGAACCTATTTTTTGTAGCCAATGTGATAGCATCAACTCTTTTTTGGATAACTGCAATCTGCTTTGAAGTGCAATTTTGATTTAAAATAGCTGTTTTATAGTTTAAAATGGAAGGATCAGAACAATTAAGACCAAAAATAATATCACCATCTCCCAAGTAAAAAATATATTCTAGATGATGCCCCTTTATCCTTTTATAATAAATAATTTTTTTATTTATATAATCATAAACCATAAATTTATCACTACCTCCATCTGTAGCAACCAACTTATCTTCAAAAACCTCTATATCACGAATCCAGCCAGGTGTATTTTCCTCATACAAAAGATTCATAGTTTTATGGTTAAAAAATGACAACTTACAATCCGAACCACCATATACAACAACTTCATCATCAACAATCTCAATAGTTTTAATCCACTCTCGATCAATATTTCCTTCATGGTTCGTTGTTGTTTGTGAATGTACAATACATCTATCTTTAAAATGATAAAAAGTAATATTTGTGCTATACCCTACATATACCAAAAGTTCATCGTTAATTTTTTTAATTTTAATAACTTCATGGGCAATGATAAGCGTATCGACAACCTCTTTGGTTTGATAGTCAAAAGTTATAAGTTTATAATCACGCCCTATTTTTCCACTAAAAATGATAAGCCTCTCATCTAACAACTCAATAGAATATAATTCCCCAAAATTAAAATGATAATTTACGATCATAGACTTATAAAGATAAAAATACAAACCCAAATTTGTCACTATAGCTAGTTCATCATTTTTTAAATAGACAAAATCATTTACTTTGTAAGAAGCGTCCTTACGTTTTAAATTACTCATTGGAAAAATGGTATTTTTTAGAGTTATAATTTTTTTCATTTTATACACCTTTTATCTATTTTACAGAATTTTAAATTATAATCTATATTTTATTAAATAATAAGCTTTTATTTTAGACCCTACGAAAAAAGATACAAAACTATAATAGTTCAATATATGAAACATAGTAATTCTTACTTTGTGAACTTAAGGGTTAAAAAATTTCTAAAAAGAAAAAAGACATTTTTGAAAAGTTCTTTTCCTAAAATTATGCTATAATCCCCTTCAAAATTTTTACCTTCGGAGTACCTTTGAAACAACAATATAAATCATACCAAGAGACTGTTGACTTCCTAAAAGAGTGTGTCAGACTATACCCAAATATCATAACTACACAAAGTATCGGAACCACATGGGAAGGTCGGGAAATCATCCTTGCAAAAATTTCTCTCAATGTTGAAAATGCAGACCTAAAACCTGCTCTTTTATTTACCGGAACTGTACATGCTAGAGAGTGGATTGGAAATGAGCTTGGAGTTGAATTTATTGATTTTATTTTGAAAAACTATGAGACAAATCCTAGAATTACAGAAGCACTTTCTAAAAATACACTCTACCTTGTTCCATGTCTAAATCCCGACGGTTTTGAGTACTCACGAACTCATTTCTCATTTTGGAGAAAAAACAGACGGAACAATAAAAATGGAACCTATGGTGTGGATTTAAATAGAAACTTTAGTGTGGGTTATGTTAAATCAACTGACACTAGTTCAAATGTTTACGGTGGACCAGAGCCATTTTCTGAGCCTGAAACTAGAGCTATAAAAGAGTTTGTAGATGCACATGAGAATATTACTATCGCACTTGATTATCACTCGCAGGGAAATGTATTTTTTCCAGCTCACAAGTTTAACCATGAAGCAGAATTAAATGGAACAGATTTAAATATCCTTTGTGCCAACATGAACTATGAGATAAAAAAAGTTACGGGTCGAGAATATGGAATACACAGAGGGAAACCGCCTACAAAACTTATCAGTGGAAGTGGTCGGGAGTATTATTATTCTAAAGGGATTATCTCTGTTGTTGTAGAGGTTGGGACTAGAAATATTCCTGATTATATGCAGAACATGAAAGAGAGTGTGAGTGAGAACATACCAGCACTTATGTATGCCTTGGGTGAAGCACAAAATTATGCTAAACATTCTCCAAACAGAGTAGAGAATTTTCAACTTCAAGAAGTTACACAAGAGAGCGTAACACTAGAATGGGAACATGTAGAAAAAGTAAAAGATATCTACTTTGCAATCTACAGAAGTACCAAACATAAACACGCATGTCGTGAACATAATCTTATCGCAACTACTAGGAATCATCACTATACAGATACGGAACTGCAAAGTGACACCACTTATTTTTACGCTATCAGAGCCGTGGATGGAATCAACCAAATCAAATCACCATTTGCACCAAAAATTAAGGTTCAAACGGGATTAAGTCGTGAAGAGTTCTCAAGAACTATCTTTCCAGTTGCAACAGAGATTGGATATGTTGCTGAAAAATCAATTGAACAAAACCGTGAGCATTTTGGTAAAAACTCATTTTTTGTGGGGGTTAGTGAAGCACGAGGGATTAGTTATGGAGTCATGGCGTTTTCGCTTGAAAATATTCCAGATGATGCCATCATTCAAGATGCATCTATCGCTATCTATCCTATGAATCGAGTCAATGCAAAAATCGAAAAATATGGCGAATGGTCAATTTCTTTGATTAACAAACAAAGCGTTTCCGAAATTACAGATTTTCAACAAATTCATGAAGGCGAGATTATCCAAACTTTAGGAGATTCTATACCTTCTGAAAAACTTACGCAAGGTATTTGGAGACATTGGCTCTTTAATGGCGTGGAGAGAAAGCTTCTTCAAAATGAGATAAAAAGCTCTAAAGTTCTCTTTAGACTACAAGGTCCAAAATCTCTTCCCCTTGGACGAGATTCACAGATGATGATGTTTGACTTGGGTTATGGGTCATTTGGCGGTGGAATACACTATAGACCGCATTTGGAGATAAAATATACAATGCCTTCAACTGAAATAGTCATCAAACCATCGAAGCTCTCTATCATTTCAAAAGATGAAACTATCGAAAATGATTTGGCATGTGGCTTTGATAAAGATGGTGACAAGGTTTATGGTTATATGGATTTTGATTTAAGTTCTCTACCTGAGCCTAGTGAGACTATCATCACAGATGCATATATAGAGATTCAAAACAGAAACAATCCAAAAATGAAACAAGATGTTAGATACAATATAGAGTTTATTGATGTAGAAAATCATAGCTATCAAGATATAAAGAACAGAGAAAGAATCGAATTTATCGGCTATGAAGTGAGCAAAAATGATTTGAGTAAAAATTCTTGTCATCACTTTTTGTTCGACAGTTACAGTATGCTTGAACTTGAATCTTTTCATGCACAAAACAGACATGCATCTTTCATAGTTAAAGCAACAATCTCATCAGAATCAAAAAACAATCTTGTAAATTGGTATGAAAAAGATAATAAAAATGAAGTAAAACTCATTGTAAAATACATCAAAAGAAGAAAATTTGCGATAAACCCAGTCACTAACTTAAAAACATCACTCGAAAAAGGGATGGTCAAACTCTCTTGGGAAAATCCAAAAGATGAAGCCTTTGTTGGTGTTTATGTGGTAAGAAATAGGTTTCATACACCCAAAAACCCAAAAGACGGAGTGAAACTTTATGCAGGAGCTGACAACTACACTTATGATAACTACGGCTCATCAAAGATAGATAAATTCTATGCGGTATTTACTTATGATGATGTTCCAAATTACAGCGAAGCTACTACAGCAGAGTATCATGCCAAAAAAAGCGACTAAAAAAGAGATAGAAATCATCAAAGAGGAGTTTATCAAAACTTACTCTGATGCGGTAACGGAGCTTAATTATAAAAATGATTTTGAGCTCCTTATCGCAATCATCCTCTCCGCACAATGTACAGACAAAAGAGTAAACATCATAACCCCTGCCCTATTTGAAAAATACCCTACCCCATCACATCTTGCCCAAGCAAATGTCAAAGAAGTAAAAGCACTTCTCAATACATGTTCATTTTTTAACAACAAAGCCAAAAATATTATCAAGATGTCTGTAAGTGTAGAAGAGGAGTACGCAGGAGAAATTCCAGCAGATGCAAAAAAGCTTATAAAACTTGCAGGTGTAGGACAAAAAACAGCCAATGTTTTTATGATAGAACGCCATGGTGCAAATCTCATGGCAGTTGATACGCATGTATTTCGTGTTTCACATCGTCTAGGACTAAGTGATGCAAAAACCGTTGAAAAGACTGAAGAAGAACTTGTAAAAAAACTCAAAGATGATTTGCACATCTTCCATCAAGCGATGGTACTTTTTGGAAGATATACATGTAAGGCAATTAAACCTGAGTGTGATAAATGTCTATTTCCACAGGTTTGTAAAACTACTAAGAGTTTTAAACCTTCATAATAAACAAGACAATTTTACTCCTATTTAAGCTTCCCCCTGCTAACATATAGTTTCATAACAATTAATTATATAAGGATTTATAAATGTTTACAGTAAATGTAGAAAAAGAGTGTGGGTGCTTTAAAAAAAGTGACTTCACAAACAATATGCCATTTGAAAATAAAGACGATGCCATGATACAAGCAATCAACATGACAAAAGATATGAACCAAGATTTTTGTCAAAAGCATGAGTTTGAAGTACAAGAGGTTGGTGATTCTCTAGTTATTCGAGTAGAGGAGCGTGAAAAATCTGGGTGTTGTGGTGGCGGACATTGTGGCTGATAAACAGCCAACACTTAATGTATTAGGTGAACTTATGGAGCCTTGCAGTCTTAAACCATTAACAGGATTTTACCGTGATGGGCACTGCAACACAGGAGAGAACAATCCAGGAATTCATGCTGTCTGTATTTATGCAACAATAGAATTTTTAGAGTATTCCAAAGCAGTTGGAAATGACCTCTCCACACCAATGCCACAATATAACTTTGATGGTGTGAAAGCTGGTCAAAGTTGGTGTCTTTCAGGACCTAGATTTGTCGAAGCTATTATGAATGATAAAGCACCAAATATCTTTATACATGCTACACATCAAAAGATGCTAGAACTTGTGGATTTGAGTGTTCTTAAAAAGTATGCGATTGACCTTTAACGTCAATTGCCGCTACAATCAAAACCTATAATTTATAAAAATCCTAGTATTTGTAAATGACTCACTACCATCAGCATTATCAGTCGCATCACCATAAATCAAATCAAACGATAATTGCTCACTTACAGCATAACTCGCCACGATATCAATCTCCTCTAAATCCTCTCCCTCAAAATAAGAGAGTCCCATACCAAGTCCATCAAAACCATAATTAGCCCCATCAACTTCTAGACCTACACGATATGCATCTGAATCTCCTCCAATATCAGCCATCGTTATATGTTCACAATTTATAAAAAATGGTCCACCACCAAAAAAGTTTTCAGCTACTTGTCCATTAGTTGAGTCGGCTTTATTGTAAGCGGTGTAAAAAGTTAAGCCTTGCTCTTCTAAGCCTAGAGTTAAATTAACTCCATAAACACTCACTTCATTGCCATTATCGTAGTCTTGAATTGTATATTGACCAGCAACTCCAACACCAAATCCACCTAAACTTCCTATCCAATCAGCTTCTAAATAAGTTAATTTTACAAAGTCAGAAGCGTTATAAAACCATCCCTGAAATATTAAATCTTCAACACCTTCATAAGTGATACCAACTGTCTGTACACCATCACTATCATTTAGTTTGTTAAATTTCTCAGGAATTTCTGCATCCACACCTGACATCTTTTGCAAATGGGCTAAAACAATTGTTGTATCTTGTATATCATTATTGACAACAATCAAGGCTTCAAATGTATTTGGAATCATGCCAATGTCATCAGTATCCGCATAAGGAGTATCAAGCTCTTGTCGTCCTACTTTTATCAAGGTGTTTTGAATCTCAGCCTGTAGATAAGCTTCGCCTAATATAGAGTATGAATGTTTATCAGCACTAAAAAATGCGACACCATCATTGTGCTTTTCATCAACTCCCTGTGTAGTATAAAATGATGTCCCAAAACTTATGCCATTAACAGGTGCAGTTTGCATGTGTAATTTTCCACCGATGGATAGCTCACCTTCATCTTGATGTTGAAAACCCACTCTTAGATTTCCATCATAAGTTGCATTTTTAAAAGCCTCTTCTAAACCCTCAGCATATAAACTTGCTGTTAAAAGAGCCGATAAAACTAAACTAGATTTCATCTTTTTTTACCTCTAATTTTTCTACTTCACCACGACGAAGTGCCACCATCGAATTTCCAACTTTTAACTCTATCGTATTTCTAGCCAATGAACATGCCATGATTTCAAATCTTGCACCTTTGTAAATTCCAAAAGAGAAGAGTCTTGTTTTTAGGTTTTTACCAGCATTGATTTTTGTAATTTCACCTTTATCACCCTTTCTAAGTTCACTTAAATTCATGATAATCCTTTTGCGATATTATAAGCAATAAAGCTAAGTATCCATGCAGTTACAGTCGTAAAAACAAATAGATAACCGAGATATTTCCATCCCCCAGCCTCTTTGGCAAAAACCATCGAAGCAGCAAGACATGGTAGATAAATCATGACAAATACGATAAAAGAGACAGCAGATGCAAATGGTATGTTTTTCTTTATCTGCTCTACCAATCCACTATTCCCCTCATCCACTTCATCACCAAGTGCATATAAAACTCCAAGAGTAGATACTACAACCTCTTTAGCTGCCAATCCAGCTTCAAGTGCTACAGTCAATCTCCAATCAAATCCAAGTGGAGCAAATAGTGGCTCAGTAGCTTTTCCAATTTTTCCTAGATAACTATTTTCCAATAACTTCTGCTTCATCTCATTTGTCAAGTCATTTTTAGTTTCATCATTTGAAGCAAACTCTATTTTATTCTCATACTGCTCTATGATATGAAGATTTTTAGGATAATTACTCGCAAACCAGATAAGTACTGAGGCAGCAAGTATATAAGTTCCTGCTTTTTTCAGATACATCCAAGCATTGTTCCAAACTGTATGCCAAATAAGTTTAAACGATGGCAGACGATACTTTGGCATCTCCATGACAAATGGTTCATCTTCATTTTTAAAGACAACAACATTAAGAACTTTTGCAGCAACTAAACCTAAAAGAGCCCCTGAGATATATATCAAAAAGAGAATATTTCCAGCCTGTTCTGGTGCAAAAAAAGCCCCTGCAAATAGAACATAGATAGGAAGTCTTGCACCACAACTCATAAACCCGATGATAAAAAGTGTAAGCAATCTATCTTTTTCATTTTTAAGTGTTCGTGCTGCCATGTACGCAGGAACCGAACAACCAAATCCTGTTACAAGTGGGATAAAACTCTTACCATGTAGTCCAAACTTATGAAAAAATCCATCTAGTAAAAATGCAACCCGACTCATATAACCTGTTGTTTCAAGAAGTGCAATTCCCAAAAACAAAATCATAATATTTGGCAAAAACATTACTACTGCACCAACACCAGCAATGATACCATCAGCGATAACCGAACCTAGCTCATTATCCCCAAATATTCTGATAGCCCCTTCACCCATCGCACCAAAAAGTTTATCAATCATATCCATAGGAATTGAACCGATTTCAAAAGTAAGCTGAAATAGTCCCCACATAAAAAACAAAAAGATAGGAACACCAAAAAGTTTATGGATCAAAATAGAGTCAATCTTTTGCGTCATGTTCTCTTTTACCGCAAGTCTCACACTCTGAACTTCAAGCATAGCCCCTCGAGAAAATGCCTGTCTCTCATCTTGAAAAATCTCATCAATATCTTTGGTTTCATAGTGCAAATACATATGATTTAACGAACCTCTGATAATTGGTAAAAGCTCCATCCAAATAGGTTTATTGTGCATATCTTGATACATGTTAGGCTCTTCTTGGAGAAGTTTTACAGCCATCTCTCGATAAGTTGTTTCACTTTTATATTTTTTCTCTGTCAAGAAATTTACAATTCGCTCTACCTCTTCTTCAACAGTATCACTATAAATTACCTTCGAACTATTTAGGGATTGGTTTGAGACTAAAATGATGGCTTCTTTTAACTCATGTATGCCAATATTTTCTTTTGCAGATGTTTTGATACAAGGCACTCCCAAAATTGCACTTAGTTGTTCGGCATCTATCTCTATACCCTCTTTATCCGCCTCATCACTCATGTTAAGTGCTACAACAACCTTTTTTCCAAGCTCTAGTAGTTGCATTGTTAAGAGTAAATTTCGCTCAAGATTTGTAGAGTCTACAACATTTACGATAACATCATATTCTCCATCTTTTAAAAAGTTTTTTGTGACTTTCTCTTCTATCGTATATTCAGTCAACGAATAAGCACCGGGTAAATCTATAATGTGGATATTGTAATCCGTGCAACTTATATCATCACAGTATTTGAAATCAACTTCAGTTTTATCAACAGTAACACCACTAAAATTTCCAACTTTAAGTTTTGAGTTACTAACCGCATTGATAAGCATACTTTTTCCGACATTTGGTTGACCGGCAAGTACGACATTTATATTGTTCATTTTCTTCCTTAGATAGTATATTAACATTGATTATCATAATTTAGTAAGATTTTATCAGGAGTGGACTTAAAAGATTATTAATATTGAAAATGTTTATCAGTATTAATAATCTTACTTGTTACATTTTGACTTTTGCTTCTATCCCCATGAGACTTAAACCAACTCGAAGGCTCGTAGCCACCATAGCTGAAAGCTTTAAGAGTTGTTCTTCATTTTCACTTCCAACAATCTTATGTTTGTTGTAAAACTGATGATAAGAAGCTGCTAAGTTTCTCAAATATTCAGTTAATTTTTGAAGTTGTCTTGACTCAAATGAATCTTCCAAAACTTCTGGCAGGATAAGTGCCAAAAAGAGGATATTTCGAGAATCTTCATCCAAATTATCAAGATTAACATCGATAATATCATCTACGCTTTTACCACTTTTTTGAAAGATTTGATTTATCCTAGCATGTGCGTATTGTATATAATATATAGGATTTGAGCTATCTTGTTGTTTCAGTAAATCAACATCAAACTCCAAATGCGTATCACTCTTTTTAGTCAAAAATACAAACCGTAAAGCATCACTTCCTATCTCTTCTATCACATCACTCATAAGGATAAAATTACCAGCTCGTTTACTCATCTTGTACGGTTCGCCACCTTTTAAAAGTGCCACCATTTGAGAGAGGATTACTTCAAGCTTATTTTCATCGTATCCTAAAAAATGAACCGCAGCTTTTACCCTAGCGATATAGCCGTGATGGTCAGCACCCCAAATGTTGATATATCTGTCATAGCTTCTTTGAAATTTATCATCATGGTAGATAATATCTCCCGCAAGATAAGTTGGTCTTCCATCTTCTCGAACAACTACACGATCTTTTTCATCACCACATTCGCTAGATTTTAACCAAATTTTTCCATCTTGCTCAAATACAGCATCTCTATCTTTCAATTTTTCGTAACTTTTATCCCATAATTCAAAAAGTTCTTTTTCACTTACAAAGTTTTCAAACTCGATATCTGCCATGGCGAGATTTGCACGGATAAGCTCTAACATCTTATCTTTACCCCATGAAGAGAGTTTTGGAATATTTGATTTATCGTTAAAAATTTCTACACCAAACTCATCTTTGGCAACATCACATAAATCATAAATATACTCACCACGATAATACTCTTCAGGCCAATTTACTTTTACATCTGTATATCTATCTTGTCCAGCCAAAAGAACCGAAAGTCCAAGCATCTCTATCTGATTTCCTGCATCATTTACATAATACTCAGTTGTGATTTTATACCCTAAATGCTTACCAACTTTTGCTAATGTATCGCCAAAAACAGCACCACGAGCGTGTCCAATATGCATAGGTCCAGTCGGATTTGCACTAACATACTCTAGTAAAATACTTTCGTTTTTATCGCCTTTGGCAAAATTTAAATTATCTTTTATAGCTTGTGTTGTTTTTGCATTTAAAAAATCATCGCTTAGTTTAAAGTTGATATAGCCTTTTATGGCAGTAGTACTTTCAAATATAACTTCATCATCAAACTTTAGACAAAGTTCATCAGCGATAATCATTGGGGATTTTCTAAGCTCTTTTGCTAGTGAGAAAGCCAAAGGCGTTGCGTAGTGACCAAAAGAGTTATCTTTCGGCTTTTCGAGGACAAAATCGCCCTCGATGTGTTTTTTTATTGTATCAATTACACTTTTTTTCAATCGTAGTTACACCTACGCTTTTTGCGAATCTTCAGCTTTAGTAGCTTTAACTACCTCTTCCTTAGTCTCTTTAATTTTTTCACTTGTAGCATCTGCTATCTCATCATCATCTTCTTTAACTGCTTTTTTGAAGTTTTTGATACCATTTCCAAGCCCTTTTGCAAGCTCAGGTATTTTCTTTCCTCCAAATAGTAAAAGCACTACTAGTGCGATTATAACTAATTCCATTCCACTTGGCATACCCATTATTAATTCCTTTGTATATTTCTTTTTTTAAAAAAGACATTATACCATTAATAGTTAATAGACTTCTTTTAATGGTTATCAAAGTTTAAAAATTACTGTCCTCGAACACACGGAGAAGCATACTTATGTTGCTGATAAGAGTATGCGACTGAAGAACCTGCAACAACCCATGCATAACTAGTAATGTTAGTATAGCGAGTAGCAGACGACCAGTGATAATTAGATATAACATTTAAAAATGCTGCATCTAGTTTTTCCATTGGATTCCAAATACTTTTTAATTCTTCTATTGCTGGTAATCTCCAATCATCATATCCTGCAAATATAAGATTTTCACAATGGGTCATTGCATCTGCCCATCTTCTTCTTATATCTTTTGCCTCAACATCATCCTGCCACATACGACCTGTTTCTGTATCCACAACTACTTCTATAGCATCATCTCGAATAAATCTCCCCGTACTTATTTTTATAATCTCTTCTGTATTTTCCAATTTAAACAGTTCATGCTCTTCCTGTCCATCCCAAACACTAAGTATATCTGTTCCTCCACAACTAGCCAATACCCACTCACCACTATTTTCAAGTTGATAAAGTGAACCGTTTAGGTTAAATGGATAAACCTCAGCTTGTGTCTCATTCGTCTCTCTATTTTTAACTGTTACCCGCCAATTTTCTGTATATTTGTGTTCATGTGAAATAATTTCAAAGAGTGATGGGTCTTTACATGTTTTTTCTCCTTCGATAATCTCTCCTGTTCCTTGGAGTTTGTAAAATTGATTATCTTCTGCTTCCCATTTATCACTATCATATTTTGCATCTAAGATTTTCTCTCCACCGAAGCTTGCTTTGACATAAACTTTTTTCTCTTTATCATCTGGATATAAAGGATCTTGCACTTGATATAGCTTTTTATTTGCAGCAAATGGATATACTCTTTTGTCTATAATAATATTTGCATCATATATATGCTTAACAGTAATACGATATTCTTTTGTGTTCTCATCAAACTCTCCATCTGTAGCCCATTGAGACTGCACATCTATCTGTTCTTGGATTTTAGCTTCTATAAAGTTTAAAATCTTTTCTTTAGTATTTTCAGATTTTAAATAACTTTTATAAAAATCATGAGCTTCAATAGACACAAAATTATGATTTGGATTTGGATTGTCTATATTTGAGTCTAATCCACCAATAACTGCTTTAATAAAATCGTTATGGAACTTTACATAATGTTCTGTAGAATCTCCACCATCATCTGCACTATACCCTGCTACATGATTTGCAGGAGTAGCAACACCAAACATATGAAAATACTCTTTCATCCACCCGTTCAATAATGCATAAGCTTCATTTGTATAGTAGTTACCTTGTGAATGAGCGATAACTATCACTCCATGACCATCTTTTATACTTTGTTTGTAGCTTGCTACTTGTTTGTTTAAGTCATCAATATGTGCTCTCCAATCTTCTTGAATATTGTGACTTGTTAAAAATACCGTAACAAATGCAGTAAGTTCATTCCACCCAAACTCATCACTTGTCTTTTGCTCCAATGACTCAAAAAGGTCATCGAAAAAGCCTTGTGAACGATTATATGAATTTTGTATTCTTTCTAGCTTTTCATAACTCTCCTGTTTATCTAAGAATAATTCTTCTACTTTTATCTCCCATATTTTCGTTGCTTTTTTTTCTGAAACATTAATCATAATCCCATTTGCATAATAAAGATCACTCTTATATTCATCAACTGATGCAAAAATAGATGAGTACAAAATACCAAGAGTTAGAAAAAGTTTTACTATTTGTTTCATTTTCCACCTCCCAATAGTTCATCTACATCAAAATCACAAGCATCAGAATTTATTTTTGATCTTGTAATACCATACACACCACCACTCAATGCTTGATTATAATCTGAATAAGCTCTTGCTCTGGCTTTTGTATTAAATACATTATTTTCCGTAAAATCAATTGTAGCTATAGATTCAGAACCAGTTAAAACTTTTTTAAATCTTAAATAAGATAAACAATGGCTATGTCTATTATTTTTCTTTTGCATCTCATCAGCATTACCAATTGGATTATTAAGGATTTCTTGTGTAATTTTTGCATCTATTAACATATACTCAATTTTTACCTTAGTTTGGTAAGTTTTGATAATCTTTCGCTCCACATCATCACGAACCCCATTATCATTACTATCAATTCCAAGCATTGTAGAGTTATTTAAAGCCTCATCTGGTTCAGGTGGAAGTACATAACCATTTATAACTTCTGCTTTTTTTGTTATAGTTACTTTCATCTCTTTTGATACTTTTCCATGATACTCAGCTTGAACAAGTGTCTCTCCAGCTTTTAGTGCTTTTAAATTTCCATCTGGATCTATTGATACAAGTGTTGCATCTCCTATAATCCAGTTTATATCTTTTGTGATGTCTTCTGTTGTTCCATCTTTATATGTAGTTTGTAGAGTTAGTTTTATACTCTCTTGTTCTTTTAGATTTATCTCATCTTGTAAAAGTGTGATACTTTCAATTGTATTTTTAGAGACTTCAAATCTATACATGATATTTTTGATTTTTTTATTATCTTCTGTTTTTAAACCTTTGGTTGTTACTTGATAGTAACCTGGACGAAGTCTATTGTGTGGATTAAATTTTAGGATATCTCTTTTTTTAAGATAGTTAGTTTTTCCTTTGATATTTTTAGATTTACATTTTCTTTGAGTTTGACATTTAAATATCTCTCTTACACATTGTTTGCATGATTTTTTTAAATTTTTATTGTTTTTAAATTTGCCGTTACATCTTTTAAGATTTTTATCTCTTCTTTGTTTTAGTTTTGATTCTTTTTCTTGTTGGCATCCTAAGTATTTAAGTTTGATACTCTTTTTTAGATGTTTAGCTTTTAACTTTTTATCAAAAGTGATTTTGATATTTGCACCTCTTTTGACTGTATCATCCATAGGTTCTGGAGATAGAGAGGTTATAACCTCTTGGTTAGTTCCTTTGGATTTAGTTATATCAATCTCTTTTGCGACCATAATGGTCGAGAGACAAAGCAGTAGTATTGTGGTTAAAAGTTTTTGCACAATTTCCTCCTAAAAGTAAGTTTTAAAAGACTATTGTAAGTATATCGGCAGTATAAGTCAAGTATTTATGACTTTATTAGTTTAAAGTGGGGGGGTGTTTCAAAAGGTTACAAAGTAGTTTTTAGAGTTAAAGATATTTGATTTTTAGGATAGTCTTATATAAAGTATATCATCAATTAGCATATATATTGTTCAGGTTTTACCAAGCAGTACGAAATTGTTCTATTTGCTCTTCAGGCTTCTTCAATCGTGCTGCTTTTACAACAGATTCAAACTTATCAAGTGTAAGTTTAAAATTATCGTTAACCAGTAAATAGTCATACTCTTCGATTCGTGCCATTTCACTTTTTGCATTTACTATTCTGTTTTCTATGATTTCTATCTTGTCTGTGGCTCGTTTGATTAATCGCTCCTTGAGAATTTCTTTATTTGGAGTGGTGATAAAAAGGCTTGTCATGATAGATGCATACCGTTTTTTAATTATCTCATGACCTTGTACATCGATATCAAAAATGACTAACTTACCCTCTTTAAGAGCTATTTCAATAGGCTTGATAGAAGTTCCATAATAGTTTCCATGAACTTCCGCCCACTCTAAAAAAAGTCCCTCTTCTATCTCTTTTTGAAATTGTTCTTTTGAAATATAGAAATAATCCTTGCCCTCTTTTTCACCCTCTCTAGGATTTCTAGTTGTAGTTGAAATCGAAAAGTAAATATCATTATTTTCTTTCAAAACTTCATTTACCAATGAACTTTTACCGCATCCACTAGGACCTGAAAGTACTAAAAGTGCCAACTTTATGAATCTTTTTTTGAATTAAAACTAAGCGTTACATTGATATCCATGCCATCTAACGCCTCTTTTATCATCTGCGGAGTAATTGCTTTAGCAACGGCATCTCTAATCCACTGCTCGACATCATTTGACTCTACTACTGTTTCTTCGCCATCATTAACAATCTCTTCTGATATAATCTCTTCAATTACATCTTCAC
>JAOZKZ010000107.1 GCA_029935075.1 Campylobacterales bacterium | reverse complement strand
AGTTGGAACATTATTAAACTTGTAAGGTAAGTAATGGATAATTTGACAGACTTAAAAGCTATATTGCACTCCAAAAGAGCAAATATTTACTATCTTGAGATGTGTAGAGTTATGCAAAAAGATGGAAGAGTGCTTTATCTTAGTGAATCACAAAAAGAGTATCAGTATTGGAATATACCTATTGCTAACACTACCTGTATACTTTTAGGTATAGGTACTTCTATTACACAAGCTGCTATGAGGATGTTAGCTCAAGCTGGTGTTTTGGTCGGTTTTTCTGGAAGTGGGGCTACTCCACTTTTAATGGCAAATGAGATTGAGTGGTTTACACCTCAGAGTGAATATAGACCTACTGGCTATATCCAAGGTTGGATGCAGTTTTGGTTTGATGATGAAAAGCGACTAGAGACTGCAAAACGATTTCAGATATCAAGAATAGAATTTATAAAAAAAGTATGGTCAAAAGACCGTGAGTTAAAAACAGAGGGTTTTGATATAACTGACAATGAGTTGGATACAATGTTTAACAATGCTTTAACACAAATTCCAAATGCTTACAATGTAGGGAAGCTTCTCCAACTCGAAGCAGACTTAACTAAAAAACTCTATAAATATGCTGCAAAGAAGACAAATCAACTAGGATTTATCAGAGAAAGAAGTAATGCAGATAAAGCAAATGAATTTTTAAATCATGGAAATTATTTAGCTTATGGATTGGGAGCCACTACACTGTGGGTACTTGGTATCCCTCATGGTTTTGCTGTTATGCATGGAAAGACTAGACGAGGGGCATTGGTCTTTGATGTGGCAGACCTCATAAAAGATGCTTTAATTTTACCATGGGCATTTATCTGTGCTAAAGAGAAACAGAGTGAAAAAGAGTTTAGGTCACAATGTCTTCAAGCATTTGTAGATCATAAGGCTTTGGACTTTATGTTTGAAGAAGTAAAGAGTGCTTCGTTATTTTATATAGAAACAAAATAATTCTCTTTTAACATTCACTAGGTATAATTTACAATACTACTGAGCAAGTAGCTTGGAAATAATGTATGTTCAAACCAAGGTTTACTACCGTATAGGTAGCTATATTGAAAATTATGGAGTATGATGAAAACTTTATCAAAAGAAGAAATATGTAAGTTTGTTAAAAAGTCTCTCGAAAATAGACAGTATAATGATGAACTTCTTTTTTTACTTCCTCCTAAAACAATCATGAGAGTAAAGCAAATATTGCATTTAGATTTAAAAGATTATATAGGTGTTATCGGCAGTCATAGTGTTAGACATATCCAAAAAAGACACCCTGATGATATGTCGTATATCTGTGAAACTGTAGAGATACTTCAAAAGTTTTCTAAGGTTGAAAAAAGTATCACTAGAGAGCTTAAAACAGGTGCAAGTTTGGTAAGTTTGGAATTTTATAAGGAGTATGATAACCACATTGTAAAGCTAGTGAAGTTAAGAGTATATAGAGAAAAAAGATTGGAGCTAAAAACGATTTTTGTGAAAGAATAGCAGACCAAAAACTGCTAAATTTTACGGGTGTTTGCCGATGCCTTGCCGAAGCAGTCGCCAGCTTAACGTCCGAAACGAACTCCGATGGTTTTACACGCAGAGGTAGTCTCTGTGGTTGTATTATAGCAGATAATGTTCCAAAAGTCAATTTACAAAGGAGGCTTGCAAGAAGATGATGGTTACTTTTATCTCTCAGTGTGAAAAAAAAGCTTTGAAAAGAACACGGAGAGTATTGGATGCCTTTGCTCATAGAATAGGTGACAATACTTGGCAAACTATCATCACACAAGAGGGTCTAAATGCAGTTCAAAAGCTTCTTAGAAAAACCGCTTCAAAAAGTACGGCGGTAAGTTGTCACTGGATACGAAGTCGAAGCAGGAGTGATTTTTTGTGGGTGGTGGGAAACAAAGATGAGTTTGATGAAAATGGTATAGTGGCAGTAAACTATGGGATAGTCAAAAGATTTATAGGAGAAAAAGAGATTATGGTAGAAAAGATATATGCAAATACAAATGGACAGCGATTAGATCAACACCTCTTTGGGGTAGGGTACTTGGCAAAAGCATTCATAGAACAAACAATACCTGAAGATAATAATTTGGCAGAGTCAGTTTATATAGCTGGGTGTTGGCATGATATCGGGAAGATAGATGATAGCTTTCAAGAGTGGATTAAGCTGAATAAAAAGTTTAAAGATATTCCCGAAGAAGGGGAACATATAGACAAAAATACAGGTAAGTTTTCATGGCGAAAATATCCAAGACATAATGAAATATCTCTTCTCCTTTTTGAGATATTATTTGATTCTACTCAAAATAAAGACTCAAAGGAAAGAACTAAACATGCTATTTATTGGCATCATGATAAGCCTTTGCGAAAGGAAAAATTTAAAGGTATTATTGATATATATGAAAAAATCGAAAATTTTGAAAATAGATATAGGGATATGACAGATAAGCTTCAAGGTGTGTTAGCTTCGGTATCTGATATGTCCTATGAATATGATGAAGATATTTTTGAATTAAAAGTGCTAAAAAGGGTTTCTTCTGATGGTATAGAAGAGAGTCTAGAAGGTGTTGATTTACCTATATATAAACGCTATACAAAAAGAGAGAAGTTAGATGGCTATAAACTTAATATCGGATTTAATGCTAAAAATGCCTTGGCAAGAACAGCGATAGTTACAGCAGATAGACTTATATCCAAACTAACAGCACAAGAGTTAAATAGTCATATTGAAAATAAAACTTTAGAAAGTTTACTTGATGAGGCTTTACATAAAGATAGAGGTTTGGGAAGTGAGATAAAAACCTGTTTAGATGGTTTTGAGAGTAAATATCCTAAGAGTGAACGAAATATTGCTCAAAAAGAGGTAGCCGAAAAGTTGGCTGATGAAGTGATAACTGTTGGCATACTTAATGGTCCAGCAGGGTGTGGAAAAACAAAGATTGCTCTGGAGTGGGCATCAAATACAAGTGCAAAAAAAGTCTACTGGGTTTGCCCTAGAGTACAAGTATGTGAGGGGATTTTTGCTGATTTATGTTCTGATGAGTATCTGCCTAAAGCTTCTATCGAGATAGTAACGGGAGAGATTAAAAAATCTCAAAAGAATGGGAAGATAGAAGATACTATCCAAGGGGAAGAGTTCTCTTCAGATATTATCATTACCACTATTGACCAAATCGTAAATAGTATTACAACGCATAAACATATCATTACATTTATGGACTTTATGAATGCACATGTGGTTTTTGATGAGTATCATGAGTATATCAATATGCAAGGATTTAACTTGCTTTTTGCAGAATTGATTGAAGCTAAAAAGTATCAACAAACTGAGGATAAACTGCCAAATACACTTTTGGTTTCTGCTACCCCAAACCCTCTTTTTGTTGCAGAATTTTTACGACTAGATAAGGATGATATCATTGGAATTAAAAGTTTTAATAATAGCACTTATAAAATAGAGTTTATTGAGTTTGATGAGAAAGAGGAGTCAACAAATCCTCTAAAGCAAGAGCAAAATGAGAAAAATACTTTTGTTATTAGTAATACTGCTATTACCGCACAACTTGCTTTTATAGAGCATCAATGCAAAGAGAACTCTATACTTTTTCACTCTAAGTTTACTAAGCAGGATAAAGAGATACTTTTTGATGAGATTTTTAAATCTTTTAAAAAAGATGGTTCAAAAAAGTATGATGTTCTACGCTCTGGTCCTGTGATTCAAGCCTCACTCAATATCACTTGTGACAAGATGATAAGTGAGATGAGCCATGCAGAAAATTTCTTACAGCGTTTAGGGCGACTTGATAGGTTTGGAGAAAATGACGAGGTTAACATCTATACTATAGCCATAACGGAGGGTGTAAAGAGTGGAAAATCAAAAGATGGAACTTCTAGATTTTTACATAAGTTAGATTCATTACAGAGTGCTAAATCTTGGTATGAGTTCTTGCAAAACAACTTAACTAATGAGAGTTATACGATTAACGAGATATATGCATTCTATGAAAAGTTTTATAGAGATGAGACTGCAAAAGAGTTTATTACTCAAGATTTGGTATCGGCTTTAAAAAAGAGTGTGGATATGATAGATGCCAATGTTTTAGACCCTAAAAGTTTTCCAAGTAGTAAAAAAGAAGAAAATAAAGGGGTCAAGATAAAGAAAAATTCACTAAGAGGTAACAGTTTATTTGTTCAAATGGCAAAGGCTCAGATAAATTCTAGTAGTGATGTCGAGATTTTAAATGAATATGCATATGAAAATGTCAATAACATAATTACTGTAGAAGTTGAGACAATAGAAGGATATGGAGATTCCAATAAAAATCTTCTATCTTTTATGAAAAATAAACATCACAATATCAAAGATGTAAAAAAGGCACATAATGATGTTCAGCTTAAAACTGAAGCACGAGACCCAAACACTCCCATTTATGTGAGTTATACTTTGGAGGATTTGGCAAAGGTAAACTCTAGTCCTCATGTATTTGCACAATATTATGGCATAGGTTTAAAACAGCCTATAGGTATAATATCGTTAGAACAATTGGACAATAAAAATAAAGGGAATAAAAAATGAGAAATGAAAAGATAACAGGTGTTAGAAGTGTTGATTTTAAAATCATATCAATAGGTCATGGTGTAGTGAACTGGAATGGACCAACTAATCTACAAGGAGAAGATGGAAAAACTGTTGATAATCATACTATGCCAAAGTTAAGAGGTTATTCAAACCTATCAGGTAAAGTGAAAGATACAGGCTATAAGTATCGTAAAGAGCCTACTGATATTGATTTTGAAAAAACACCTCTTTATATCAGTCAAAATTGTGTGCGTCATCATCTTTTTAAAGCACAAGCTTTTGATTTGCACTATGCGGATAGAAAGAATATTAAAAAAGTATTGGCTTCCATCACTGGCTTGGTTCGTGGTTATGTTGTTCCAGCTAGTCAAAACAAAAGAACAAGTCCTCTACTGTTGGAAGATTTTGTAGACCAACTTGGCAATGGTAACTTTGAACAGTTTGGACAAGCAGGTGTGCGAGATAGCTCCTCTTTTTACTCTAAAACAACTTTTGGAGATACTAAGTACCTTTCCTATGGCTCTATCAGTATAGAACAGTTGCAGTTTATCTCACTGGATAAAAAGTTTGACCGTGAAGCGATGGAGATAAAAGAGGGAGAGGGTGATGAAGTAGCCAAACTCATAGAAGAGTACATCATTTCTATCGATACCCAAGATCGTTCTCCTCAAGCTACTTTTCATGAGAATTGTGTAAGAAATGGAACAATTTTTGAAGAGGGGGAAAATGGTATCTTGCTCAATGACGATGCTGTTGCTGTTTTGATAGATGAGACACTTTATATGCTTAATGAACTTTCTATCAGGCAAGCAAAATCGTACATGTATATTGATGAGGTTATAGTGGACTACAATGATAGTACGCAGATGATGAGAATTAAACAAGATGAAAGTAGCGTAAATAGCACACCAAATACTAAATATGCGCATTATTTTTATGCAAAAGAAAAGTAATGAAGATAGAGATAGAGTATAAAGATTCATGGAGAAACTCCTTTCTTGATGGGAGTAACGATGAAGCCTTGCCAAAAAATGGAAGAAAGTTTATAGGTTCTATAACGGCTCTAAAAAATAGTGAGAATTATATCATTCGGGATGTTACACACAATACTGTTATGGGTATTTTAAATCGATTGATTGGAGAGCAGAGAAAGCTCTATCAAGCACGAGAGGATAAAGAGTATTTTTTTAAAGATATAGAGCCACTAGTTACTTATCATGATAATGTTGAAGCCAAGGAGACAAATAACGAACTTGTTTATCTGCGAAATATGTCTGGAAATACGGATCAAAATTCATTTACAGGTATGCTAAAGACTAGTGATTCTATGTTTACTTCTGATTATTCGTTGAAGTTTTGGGGTGTATTGAAACTTGATATTGATGAACTTCTAGAGTTTATAGTTTATGAAAAAGAGACAACTAAAGAGATCGAATTGGATCCTTTAGTTATCTCTGATAGGTTTGCCGAGATAGGCAAGATAAAAGCTATCCAAGAGAGCAAAGAAGTTTTGAAAGCATTGGAAATTTTTGATAAGAAATTTGAGGGAACGAACTATAAAAATAATAAAGGGTTGATTGTCCCTCTAAATCTTTACTGTTCTGCTCTTTATCTGCAACTAGAGAGACTTTCTAAAAAGTATGATTTAAGTTCAGCTTTGACTAAAACAGGAACGATTACAGGCATATCTAAACGAAACTTTACCAAAAAAGACTTTATGAATCGTTTTACGACTGGTGAAAAAAAGAAAATTTTTGGAAACCCTTATATCGCTAAAAGTTTTGTAAAGGGAGAGGGACAGGTAACATCGATGTTAATTAAAAAAAGTGGTGTTTTAGAGATTAACATAGCTATAAAACGAGATGAAGCAAAAGTTTTAAAAAAAATCATAGAAAATGCAGGTGTTTCTAGCTTTTATCTTGGTAAAAAGGGATTGGCTTATGTTACAAAAATTGATACAAGAGAGGTAGGATAAACCATGGATTATTTTATAGATATTGAACTTTTTCCTAAAAAAGAGTTAAGGGAAAACATACTACTAAATCAGCTTTATACAGAGTTTCATAGACGACTTTGTGATTTGGATTCCACGGATATAGGTGTAAGTTTTCCAAAGTATAAAAAAATACTAGGTGATGTTTTTCGTATCCATGGAAAAGAAGAAGCATTAGGTAGATTGCAAAGTGAGGAGTGGATTAAAAAATACTCTAAAAATTATCATGTTTCTAAGATTGCATCTATACCCAAAGAAATTAAGTACAGGACTATATCTAGAGTACAACAAACTATGTCCCAATCAAAGCTAAGAAGACTCATAAAAAGAGCTGAAGAAGGTAAAGGTGGAATCAAAAATGAGGATATAAAAAAATATAAGATAAAAATGTTTCAAGGTGGTTTAGATAATCCTTTTGTTGAACTTATAAGTGGTTCAAGCAAACAAAGGTATAGATTATTTATCGAGTTTGGAGACTTTCAAGATACTAAAGTAAAAGAAAAATTTGACACCTTTGGTCTCAGTAAAACCTCAACTGTGCCATGGTTTTAAACTTATCGAAGAAAGGTAGTAATCCAAAACTTGATGTATTTATAAAAAAGACCAATATTTTTAAGTCAAGCAGTAAAAACCCAAAAATACGGCTTTGTTTTCTTTGAAAAAAATAATGGTATAATTTGATAAAACCTTTGGGATATGCCTAGTAGCTTCATTTTGAAGTAATTTTTTGCTGTAAACTGCCGAATAGGTAGCTTGGAAGTAGCACCTCTATCTTTACCGCGGCTGC
>JAOZKZ010000292.1 GCA_029935075.1 Campylobacterales bacterium | reverse complement strand
AGTTATGCAGATAGTGATGATGATGCGATAGATGGAAAAAAGAGACTAAAAGCATACAAAATGGCTCAGACATTTTTCTTAAATAGAGATACGATACTCATGTATGACGAAGCAGAAGATATATTTGATAGTAGTGAAAGTATATTTGCACCTAAAAGACAAACAGATAAAGCATGGATAAATAGAATCCTTGAAAACAATACAATACCAACTATTTGGATTACCAATAACATCCATAGTATAGACAATGCCATGGTTAGAAGATTTGACTTAAGTATCGAAGTGCCAATCCCAAAAAAATCAAAAAGGGCACAAATCATAAAAAACTACTCTAACAATCTTTTGGATGAACAAAGTATAAAACTCTTGGCAGAAAACGAAAACATCGCACCAGCTCTCATCACAAGAGCGGCAAAAGTTGTAAGTTCTATCACAATAGAAGATAAGTCAAAAGCTTTCAAACAAGTTTTAAACAACACACTAAAAGCACAAGGATACAAAGAGATAAAACAAATGATAGAAAATCCATTGCCAAATTTATACGACCCAAGATTTATCAACACGACTGTAGATTTAGAAGTTTTAGCAAAAGGCATCAAAGAGCATCAAAATGCCCGTCTTTGTTTGTATGGAGTTGCAGGAACTGGCAAAAGTGCATTTGGCAGATACATTGCCCAAACTTTAGACAAGCCATGTTTACTTAAAAAAGGGAGCGATCTGATAAGCATGTGGGTAGGAGGAACTGAAAAAAATATAGCAAATGCATTTGAAGAAGCCAAAGAGGAAAAAGCTGTTTTGATATTTGACGAAGTTGATAGCTTTTTGGCTGATCGTACACAAGCAAAACAGAGTTGGGAAGTGACACAAGTAAATGAGATGCTAGTACAGATGGAAAACTTTGAGGGCATTTTCATAGCCACTACAAACTTGATGAACAATCTCGATAGTGCAAGTTTGAGAAGATTTGACTTGAAGCTGGAGTTTGACTATCTTGCATCTGAACAAGCATGGAAGATGTTTTTGTCGTATTGTAAAGAGTTGCATCTTAGTAAACCAACAGATGCATTTCAACAAAGTATGAAAAACCTAAAGCATCTAACACCTGGGGATTTTGCAGCGGTTACTAGACAAAATCGGTTTAGACCTATCAGAGATGTGAAAGATTTTGTGAGTAGGTTGGAGGATGAAATAGCTGTTAAGAGTGTTGATGGCGGTGGGGTTGTTGGGTTTTTAGCGGATGGTTAAATAACTCAATGGTAAAAAACTCACAAAACAAACCCCATAGGAGATTAAAATGATATAATAAAACAGACCAAAACTTTATCACAAAAGGAGTCAAGTGAGCTATCTTGAGCGATTAAACCATGATTATCCAAACGCACACTCTAAAAAAGAGTCCTTGGCTATACTTGCAAGATATAAAAACAAACTAGATGATAAACAGTATGAGGCTATTTTGGATTCACTTTGTAGTCACTCTCTGGAAGAGATTTATCTAAATGAACGAGATATTTTACTGAGTATTGCACAGCTTAAAGAAGAGATAAGTATGGATGAAATAGTGGAGATGGCTAAAGCTCTTTGATGAATGGGCATAGTTTTGACGAAGAACTTATAAACTCCAATCTTCTTGGAGCAAAGACTATTGATGAACTTTATAAAAAAGAAAAAATAGTAACAAATGCAAAGATGATTGCACTTAAAAATCACCCCATTGAGGGTACTTTGGATTATGAACATTTGAAGGTTATACACAATTTTTTGTTTGTTGATGTTTATAGTTGGGCTGGAAAAGATAGATTTGAAGCAGATATCAAAGCACAGTTTGGCAAAGGTAAGACAAGATTTACAGCATTTGCAAAGATTCCCAATGTTTCAAAAACCCTTTTTGATGCACTAGCAGAGGAATCCTACTTCAAAAAACAATCAAAAAAAGAGTTTGCAAAAAGTTCAGCAATATTTATGAATGGTCTAAATATCTTGCATCCATTTAGAGAGGGAAATGGAAGAGTACAGAGAATTTTTATGGAGTATCTGGCAAAAAATGCAGGGTATGTTTTAAGTTTTTATGAGATTAATTCAAAAGAGATGGTTTTGGCTTCTATCAAAGGAGCAACTGGAGATTTAAGATTGATGGAGGATATTTTTTTTAAAGCTTTAAAAATTTAAACCAGACATAAAGCTGTCAT
>JAOZKZ010000017.1 GCA_029935075.1 Campylobacterales bacterium | reverse complement strand
CTTTACTCTGGAAGTGATGATAAATTTATAATGAAATGGAGTTTAAAATAATGAATGTATCAAGTATAGTAGTACAAGTAATGCCTCAACATGTGGATGATGTACTGGAAATTTTAAAAAATGCGGAGTTTTGTGATTATCACTTTCATGACAAAGATATGGGAAAGATTATCGTTACTGTAGAGGGTGAAGGTGTTGATGATGAGATAAGAAACTTAAAAATTATCCAAAGTGTTCAACATGTAATTGCTGCAGATATGATGATGAGCTACAGCGAAGATGAGTTAGATGCAGAGATTAAAAAACTTGAAGCGAGTGACCCCATACCTGCAATGCTAAATGATGACACACTTAGAGCTGAAGATATCGTCTATCATGGTGATTTAAAAAAGAAAATTTTATAAGGAGCTGTCATGGATACCTCATTTGATATGTTTTTAGAGACAGAAGTTCCAGATCATGAGCTTATCATCTCAAGAACGGATTTAAAAGGCAATATTACCTATGTAAATGAAACTTTTGCGATGATTAGTGGCTATGATCCTGATGAATTGATAGGGCAACCACACAATATTGTTAGACATCCAGATATGCCAAAGTCTGTATTTAAAGAACTTTGGGCAACACTTGGTCGTGAGGAAAATTGGCAGGGTTTTGTCAAAAATAGACGAGAAGATGGTGGTTACTACTGGGTACATGCTGAAATTTCAGGAGTTTACAAAGATGGTAAATTAGTAGAATATAAATCGCTTCGTACACCAATTGATCGTGAAACTAAACTTAACATGCAAAACAGATATGATACGATGAGAAAAGAAGAAGAAAAAAGCTCTCGTGTTGTTATGTATGTGAGTAATGAGAATCTTGAAAAAATTAAAGAGATAATTGGCTAATTACTCTATCCCTT
The DNA here is from genome assembly GCA_029935075.1 of Campylobacterales bacterium. Taxonomy (GTDB): domain Bacteria; phylum Campylobacterota; class Campylobacteria; order Campylobacterales; family QNZT01; genus SZUA-1433. The sequence goes on along the minus strand of JAOZKZ010000017.1, from coordinate 20,858 downwards.
CAATTGAGAGCGTTTGATATCTTAATCTTTCAAGCTCTCTTTTGAGATGTGCCCGCTCCTCTTTCAGAGCCGTATATTTATGGTACATTTTATTAATATCTTTTGAATTATAATAGATTTGGTTACTAATATATACTTTTGGCAAAAGAATCAAGAGTGCTAAAAAAACACAGCTAAAAACTAAAAGAAGTGTTTTAAAAGAGATATCTTTTGGACGGTTTTGCTCAATATCAAAATCATTTAAAAGCTCATCTCTAGCATTATGCATATCAATCAACTTTAAAGACTCTAAGTTTTGAACTTCTACTTCTTGGATTTTCATCTATCTCTCTACTTGTTGGTATTATTGGTTTTTTAGTTATAACCTTCCCAAAGGCATGATTATTTCCACAAGTGCAACGCATCGCTTCACGAGGGCATATACAACTCCTACTCCACTCTTTAAAATAGGTTTTTACCAACCTATCTTCTAAAGAGTGAAAAGAGATTATAGCCACTAAAGACTTATTAATATTTAATTTAACGATACTTTCTAACAATCTTTTTAATTCTCCTAGCTCATCATTGACTTCAATTCGTATGGCTTGGAAAATTAAAGTTGCTGGATGGAGTTTGCGACTATAAAGATGTTTTGATAAAAAATCAGCCAACTCTTGGGAACTCTCAAAAGGTTTATTTGTACGATATTCGACGATAATTGAAGCAGCTTTTTTATACTCACTAACTTCTCCATACTCCTTAAAAATACGCTCCAAATCCTCTTTTGAATAACTATTTACTACCTCTTTCGCATTAAGTGTTGCACCTTGATCCATTCGCATGTCAAGTGTCTGGGAGTCAAATCCAAAACCTCTATCATTTTTATCAAGTTGTAATGAAGAGACTCCAATATCAGCTAGAATTCCACGAATATTCTCAGGATTTTCAATACTATTTATCACATCAGAAAAACGCCCTTTGAGAAATTGTACTCTACCTTTAAATGATGACAATCTCTTTTTTGAAAACTCTAAAGCTTCGATATCTTGGTCAATACATATCATGTTGATATCTGGGTTTGCCTCTAAAAGTGCTTCACTATGTCCGCCATAGCCAAGGGTGCAATCAACAATAACACCCTGCTCTATTTCTGAAAATACAGTCTTCACTTCTTCCAATAATACAGGTTTATGAGGTATCTTCAAATTAGTCCTTTTATCTATCTATTGGTATAATACATAAAACTTACTAAAGGGTAAAAGTGTTAGAAAAACATCTTGTAAATGAACTCAAAGCCGTCTCTCTTTCTATGTTTAGAAAAGATTTTTTAGGTATTTTTCACGGCTCTATCTCTGCAAAAATTGAAAATAATATTTTTGTTATCAATAAATCAAACTCTATTTTTGATGAATTGACAGATGATGATTTTGTCGAACTATATACCAAAAAGGATTATAGATGGAATTGTGCCAGTCAAGATGCGGACATACATCTACACATTTATAATAACATTAGTGAAGCAAAATATATATGTTATGCTATGCCGCCCTTTACAACTGCTTATGCACTAACCCATGAAAAAATTATTCCTAGAGACTATTTTGGAAAAACAGTACTTGGAGACAAAGAGATTTATGACCCACAAAGTTTTGATACATGGTACAAACGTGCACATTTAGAGATATATGAGTACCTAAAAAAGAGTGATACTGATACTATGATTATCCGTGGATACGGTGTTTATGCCTATAGTAGAGATCTTACTGACTTAGTTAAAAGAATTGCAATACTTGAAAATAGCGTCAAACTTCTACATTTTTCAGGTATAAACGACGATGTTAGAACCTATTAGGTTATTATAATTACTTAAATAAATTTGAAGTCAAATTTTAAGAATAATAACTTAGTAAATAATCAGTAAAACTTATAAAAAATTTAAACTTATTACAATATAATTAATCATTATATAGTATTGAACAAAGGTAGAAAATGATTTCATGGATGCAAAAGCATAGAAAATATTTAGTAGTTACAATTTGGATTAGCACCATTGCGTTCGTAGGTGCCGGTTTTGTAGGCTGGGGTGCTTATAGCTTTAGTGCCGATAAATCAAATTCTGTAGCAAAAGTCGGAGATGTAAGTATAACAGGAAATGAACTCCAATCTTCCTATAACAACATTTATAGCTACTACAACCAAATGCTTGGTGGAAAACTCACACAAGAAAAAGCTGAACAACTTAATCTTCAAGAGGTAGCACTTAACCAACTAGTACAACAAACACTTCTTCTAAATTATGCCGATGAATTAGGCATCACTGCAGTTGAAAGTGAAGTTCTTGCACAGATACAAAGTATTGATAACTTTAAAAAAGATGGTGTTTTTGATAAAGAGACCTATTTTAAAACGCTTAAAGCAATCAACAAAAAAACAAAAGTGTTTGAAGAAGGTATCAAAAGAGAGATTATTATCAACAAATTAAATGAAGCACTAAAAATGCCACATACTACATTAGAGCTAGAGACGCTAGGTGCTTCACTATACTTAAAAGACCAGATAAAAGTAAAACTAATCGATGTGAAAAATAGTGATATCAATGTCAGCGATGAAGCACTAAAAAGTTATTGGAGTGAGCATAAAACTGACTACATGAGCGAAAAAAGCTATACGATTGAACAAATTAAAGTGAGTTCCACTGATATCGAAGTCGATGATAAATCACTTGAAGAGTTTTACAACGATAATAAGCATATATTCAAAGGTGATGATGATAAAATATTAAGCTTTGAAGATTCAAAAGAGAAAGTAAAAGCAAAACTGCAACTTAAAAAAGCAAAAAAAGAGGCACTTAAAAAATATCTATCTTTCAAAGATGGCAAAATCCAAGCTGATGAGACACGAACACTTACAGCCAAAAATAGCGATATACCATTTGAAAAAATTGCAACTTCAAAAGTTGGTTCTTACATCAAAGTAATAGAGCTAAAAGATGGATATATTACTGCAAAATTAACAGCGATTAATGAGCCAAAGCCACTTGAATTTGAAACAGCAAAAGATGCTGCATATAATTCATTATTTCAAGAGAGTAAACAAAAGCTTCTTCAAGGCAGAGCAGAATCAGAAACTCTTGCTGAGGGTACAAGCACTTTAGATTTCATAACTAGAGATGATGCTTCTAAGGTCACTATGCTTAGTATTAATGAGGCAGGAGCTTTTTTAAATCATCTATTTGCACAATCCCAAAAGAGAGGTCACTACACATTTTCTGATAAAGCTATTGTTTATGAGATTACTGATCAACAACTAAGCTCATCTGATCAAAATGCAACACAAAAAGAGGAATTGATTAAAAACGCTGGTTTAATTAAAAATAATACCTCACAAAACATGCTTATCAAACAGTTAGAGACACGATATAAAATTGAAAAATATTAAAAAGGATTAAGATTTGAGTACGATTATCTTAGGTGTAGACATCGGATCGACAAAAATTTGTGCAATTATTGCACAAAAAGATAGTACTGGCATTAAAATACTAGGTGCTGGAATTGCAAAGTCACAAGGTGTAAAAAAAGGTATCATAACGAACATTGAGCTCGCTTCAAGGTCAATAAAACATGCCATAAATGATGCAAAAAGAGTTGCTGGAACTCATTTTGATCGTGTCATTGTTTCAATGTCAGGAGCCTATACTAAAAGTGTTGATAGTTATGGTGTTGTAAATATTCCCAGCAATGAAATAGGAATTAATGAGATAAATAGAGTCATGCAGATGGCTGATCATAATGCAAATATTCCAAACGAGTATGAAAAGCTACATGTTCTTCCTTACAATTTTAAAGTTGATGACCATGAAAATATTGATGATCCACTTGGTATGAATGGTACACGACTTGAAGTTCAAGTGCATATCATTACTGTTTTAAAATCAAGCCTTAACAATTTGAAAAAAGCAGTCAAGTCAGCATCTTTAGAGATAGATAACATCGTTTTAAACTCTTATGCTTCAAGTATTGCTGTTCTAAACGAAGATGAAAAAGAGTTGGGTGTAGCGACTATCGACCTTGGTGGTGCGACTTCAAATGTCTCAATTCATCTTGGGAACTCCATAAGATACAATGACTTTTTAGGAGTTGGTTCAAATAACATTACAAACGATCTCTCTATGGCACTGCACACACCAATCAATGCAGCAGAAAGAGTCAAGATAGACCATGGTTCTTTAAAACTAAATAGTAACGAGATTATCAATCTTCCAGCAATTGGTGATGAGGGAAGTTCACATGAGGTTTCATTAGAAATTGTTACCAATGTGATTTATGCGAGAGTTGAAGAGACGCTTCTTATACTTGCACAATCTATCAAAGATAGTGGCTTTAAAGATCAACTTGGTGGCGGTATCGTCTTAACAGGTGGTATGACAAGATTAGAAGGTATCAGAGATCTTGCAACGGCAGTATTTAACAACATGCCAGTACGCATAGCTAGACCAATAGAGCATGGAGTGGATGGAATGTTTGATACGCTTAAAGGTCCTGAATACTCTACATCTCTTGGTCTTATCTTCTACGCTGCAGGTAGATTTACACCATACGAAATGGATTCAAATAGAAAACTTCGATACAAAGATGAGACTATTGAGCCAAGTAAAAATATTCAAGATAGTATCACAAACATACAAGATGATAGTGCCCTTGCTAATGATTTAGATATAAATAATCTTGGAACAAGAGAGCAAAGCGATAATGATTATGATATGATCATTGGAAAAGATCAAGATATGAAAACTGGTATTAAGAAGTTCTGGAACAGAATTACACAACTATTTTAAAAAACTAAAGAGGAGAAAAAATGGATAACAATACAACAATCGGTGCAAAGATAAAAGTTATAGGCGTTGGTGGTGGTGGTGGAAACATGATTAACCACATGATTGACAAAGGTGTTAGCGGTATTGACTTGATTGCGGCAAATACTGATGCTCAAGCTTTAGAATCTTCAAATGCAAGCACAAAAATCAGACTTGGAGAGAGAGTAACAAAAGGTTTGGGTGCAGGAATGAAACCAGAAATTGGTAAAAATGCTGCAACAGAGAGCTTCAATGATCTTACCGATGCACTTGATGGTGCTGATATGGTATTTATCGCTTCTGGATTTGGTGGTGGTACAGGAACTGGTGCCGCTCCAGTTGTTGCACAAGCTGCAAAAGAAGTTGGTGCTTTAACTATCTCAATAGTTACTAAACCTTTTAGCTTTGAGGGAAGAAAAAGATCTCGTTTAGCTGATGCTGGTATAGAAGAACTTAAAAAAGAGAGTGATTCTATAGTTATTATTCCAAATGATAAACTACTCTCTATCGTTGACAAAGATCTTGGAATTAAAGATAGTTTTAAGTTAGTTGATGACATTTTGAGTCGTGCAGTTAGTGGCATGAGTGCAGTTGTTCTTTCAAGTGGTATGAATGATATCAATGTGGATTTTGCTGATGTTCAAACGATTATGAGTCATAAAGGTATGGCAATTTTAGGTGTCGGTGAAGCTGAGGGTGTTGACTCTGCAGTAGAAGCAGTTAAAAATGCTATCGAATCTCCACTACTTGACAATTTATCAATTAATGGAGCAATGGGTGTACTTGTACATTTTCATATGCATCCAGATTTTCCACTTACACAAATTCAAAATGCTATGGATATCATCTATGATAGTGCCCATGAAGAAGCAGATGTTATTTTTGGTACCACGACAGATGAAAAAATAGATAATAATAGTGTTAAAATTACAATAGTAGCAACTGGTTTTACTCAAGAAGGTGAAGTTAAAGCTACTGAAGCGGTAAACAATATAGATACTGTTACTGATGTTGTAAAGACAAATATGGATATGCCTAGCATTGGCAGACAGATAAAAGTAAGCGGAGGCGGATACATTCTAGAAGATGATGATTTAGATTATCCAACTTTCCTACGAAGACAAATGGATTAATCCAAAAACTCCTCTTTAACCAAACAAGTTTTTCTCTACTTGTTTGGTTTTTTTATTTTGAAGCTACATACTCCAAATTTTCTCTTACTTCTTGAACCATGGCTAGCCATTTAAAAGCTTTTTTCATATCTTTTTCTACTTCACCTTTTCCCTCTTTATATATAAATGCTAAGTTGTATTGAGAAAGTACATCACCTTGTAGTGCAGCTTCAGTGTACCATTTTGTAGCTCTTTTCATATCTTTTTCTACTTTTAATCCATTTTCGTACATAAAACCTAACAGGTATTGTGCTTCAACATCACCCCTAATTGCCGCTTTAGAGAGCCAATAAAATGCTTTTTGATGATCTACTTCAACACCAATACCATCTAAATACATTTCACCTAAGATCATTTGAGAATCCAAATCACCACTCTTTGCCGCTATAAAAAAAGCTTCACTTGCTTTTTGTTCGTTTCCAGCATTTAACATCTCCATACCACTATCAAAATTTGAAGCATATAGAATTGATCCACAGACTAATATCGAAGAAATAACCTTTTTCATATTTGTATCCTTATTTTGTTTGATACAAGTACAATCGGTATAAATGTAAAATAAATTATACTTTTTTGTCTTTTTTAAATATAAAGTAAAATTAAAGTGTAAATACTACACAGTTTAGTCAATAAATATTTTCGTTATTTCTGAGTAATTCTCAATACGCCTATCTCTGAGAAAAGGCCAAATTCTTCTAATACCCTCACTTACTTTGAAATCAATATCCACAAGTCCAATATCTTCCTTATCATCACTTGCTCGATATAAAAAAGCTCCCTGTGCATCTACAGCAAAAGAGTTTCCCCAAAAATGGATACCATCAAGGACCTCTGAATCATCTATCTCTTTGCCTACACGATTAACAGAAATTACAGGTAAACCATTTGCAATAGCATGACCTCTTTGTATCGTAATCCAACTATCAAGCTGTTTTTGTTTTTCATCCAATGAATCTTCATCAAACCAACCAATCGCCGTGGGATATATAAGTATATCAGCACCTTTCAAAGCCATAAGCCTTGCAGCCTCAGGAAACCACTGATCCCAACAAATCAAAACTCCAAGCTTTCCTATACTAGTTTGTATCGGTTCAAATCCTAAATCTCCAGGGGTAAAATAAAATTTTTCATAAAATCCAGGATCATCAGGAATATGCATCTTTCTATATTTCCCTGCAATAATTCCATCTTTTTCAAAAACAACGACTGTATTGTGATAAAGTCCTGCTGCTCTTTTTTCAAAAAGTGAGACTACCAAAACAACAGTAAGCTCTTTTGCAATTTTTGCCCAAAATTCTACATCGCTATGGTAATTCTCAGCCAAATCAAAATTATCAACATTTTCATTGATGCAAAAGTATCTATCTTGATGCAACTCTTGCAATACAATAAGCTCCGCCCCAGCCTCTTTTGCTTTTTTGATTGCTTCTTGTGTGTGTTTAATTGTCAACTCTTTTGTGCCATGATATTTTTGTTGGATAAGAGCAACTTTCATAATAGTGTTCCTCTCAATGCCTCTCTAATATCAAACGCCTGTTTGTGTTCTTTTACATCATGGCAGCGAATGATACTTGCTCCTTCATCTAATGCCTTTAAATGCAGTGCTAAAGTACCAGCCAATCTCTCATCAGCAGAAGATGGAGATATTGCATCTATCATTGATTTACGACTCGCTCCGACAAGCAAAGGAAGTGCAAATTTTTGAAAATGGGAGAGATGCTTGATAAGTTGTAAATTGTGCTCCAATGTTTTTCCAAACCCAATACCAACATCTAAAACAATATCACTAATACCAAAGTCATGTGCCTTTTGAACTCTCTTTTCAAAAAAATCTTCAACATCCAATAAAAGATTTTCATATTGTGGATTTTTCTGCATATCTTGAGGAATTCCTCTCATGTGCATTATCACCACTTTTGCTTCATATCTTGCGACGATTTTTGCAACTTCATCATCTGCTAATCCGGTGATATCATTTACAATTTTAAATCCTCGATCAAGTGCATACTCCAAAACCAAAGGCTGATAGCTATCTAAACTAAAAACAGCCTTCTCATACAGCTTTTGTTTATGTATCGCATCAATGATAGGAGTTATACGACTTAACTCCTCTTTAGCATCAACACTCTCACTTCCTGGCCGGGAAGAGACAGCACCGATATCAATGATATCCGCACCCTCTTCTATCATCTGTTCAACTCTTAAAACTGCACTTTTACCTTCAAATCTACTACTTTTATAAAAACTATCATCATTTGCATTTAAAACACCCATAATCTGCGTTTTATACTCTTTAAGATTTGAATATTTTTTTAACTCTTTTGCAAATGCTTTAAGACCAAAAGGTTGTGCTAACTCTTTGCGTGATAATATTTTTAACTGTTTGTCAGTTACCATCAAAAGTGCGTCTATCTTTTCATTTTTGTATAAAATAGTATTTTTTTCAACCGCCAAATCTGCACCAATTGAGAGTGCATCTTGTTTTAGTATATTTGCCGCTGGGGTTTTTATATCTTTAAGATAGAAAATATGAGAGTGCATTTTATCTCTCATAATTTTCATCCCTGCTTCAGTAGAACCAATTTTTTCCAAGATCAAATCACGATCTGTGTTAGAGTCAAGCTTGATAATTTTCATATCTTTCTACTTTGAGCTTGAAATATCGTTAAAAGTAGATAAGAGAGGATGTTTTGAGGTCTTGAATTTAGTTGTGAAAGAGAAAGCGTCTTATCAAACATATCAAGTTCTGAGGCACTAAGTTTAATCTTGTCACGAACTACTACTTTTAAAAGCATCTGTATAATCTCTTTAACTTCATCACGAGAACTATTTTTATGTTTTTTTAAAAATTTAAAAATATCGTCTAAACTAAGATGTTTCAAATCTAAACCAAGATCATAAGGCACTTTTTTACTCTGCATATAAGAGATATTTAACCTCGATCTGATAGTTGGCAAAAGTGCTGTTTTTGATTTTACAATCAAAATAAAAATTATATTTCTAGGGGGCTCTTCAAGCAGTTTTAAAAGTGAATTTTGAACAATGATATTATAATTAAGTGCACAAAGAATGAGATATTTTGGATGCTCTTCTGCGATATAGGCTTCTCTTATCACCTCTTTTGCTAACTCAACTTTAAATTCACCACTTCTTTCTAACTCATCAGCAAAATAGGTTTTTATGAGCTTAGAATCAAGACTCTCAAACAGACTTTTTTTAGCAAAATCTAAATCTTGTGAAACAACTATACTTGAATTTGTCATAAGGCACTTTGCACATCTACCTCTGAAAAGAGAATCGCATCGATACTTTTATCAAATAGTGTTATGAGTTGAATCAACTTAATATCAAGATTTTCATCTTTAGAATCAAGATAAAAACTATTTTGAGACCGTTCATCAAGAAGCCAAGAGGAACTATCATCTTTTCTTTTAGCAATCTGAGCTCTTGGGTCATTTCCTTTACCAATATAAAAAAAAGTATATCCAGCAGGAAATGAGAGACTAAGCATATCTTCTAAAACTGTCATCTGTTCTTCATTTTTAAGCTCATCGATATAAGGAAAAACAGTTCCAAGAGAGACTATTGGAAGAAGCGGTCTATGTCCGTCATATTTATTCAAACGACTTAAGATATAACGTGCGAACCACTCTCTTTTTCTATCAGTTATGAGTAAAAAGGTTTGTGCATTGATAAGCCTATCGATAGCCGTTGCAGCTAAAGGAACCCAGTCAAATCTGCGCTCCTCCATCCAATTCATGCTAGTCCCCTCTTCCCTGATACGGTCAAGTGTCCATGAAGAGAAATCCTGAGTCAAATTTAAGCCTTATCTAACTCATATGCTTCATGTAAAGCACGTACTGCTAATTCACTATACTTTTCATCAACGATCATAGAGATTTTAATTTCACTTGTACTAATCATTTCAATATTGATATTGTTATCAGCCATAGTGGTAAATGCTGTACCAGCAACACCACTATGATTTTTCATACCCACTCCTACGATAGAGACTTTTGCGATATTACTATCAAACTCTAAATTCTCAGCCGCATTAAGTTTGTCCATAATATCTTTTGCACTCTCAAGCTCATTTTCAGGTACTGTAAATCCAAGGTTTGCTGTCCCATCATGTCCTACATTTTGAATAATCATATCTACATTGATATCATTTTCAGCCAATTTTGAAAAAACCTTTGCCGCAATTCCTGGTTCATCTTTGACATTTCTAAGCGATACCCTTGCTTGATTTTTATCTACCGCAATACCGCTAACAATTGGTTGTTCCATGATATTCTCTTCCTTTGTGATTAGTGTACCTTCGTTTTCATTAAAACTGCTACGCGTTACAAGGTTAACATTGAGCTTTTTAGCCATCTCAACTGACCTATTTTGAAGAACCTTTGCACCAAGACTTGCAAACTCTAACATCTCATCATAAGAGATTTTCTCAATCTTCTTTGCATTTCTCACGATTCTAGGATCTGTTGTATAAACACCATCTACATCGGTATATATTTCACACAAATCTGCACCCATCGCTCCTGCAATTGCAACCGCACTAAGATCACTTCCTCCACGCCCTAAAGTTGAAACATTATCATCTTCTGTAATACCCTGAAAACCAGCTACTACGATAATATTTCCTTCTTTTAAACGCTGCTTCATGTTGTCAGTATTGATATGAGAAATTCTAGCACTTGAGTGTTTTGCATCGGTATAAATACCAGCTTTTCGTCCACTCATAGAGAGTGCATTATATCCCATCTCTTGCAAAGCAATTGAGAGTAAAGCACTTGTCACACGCTCACCTGAACTTAGAAGCATATCCATCTCTTTTGAAGCAGGAGAAGAAGAGAAATGTTCTGCATACCCTATCAGCTTATTGGTCTCACCACTCATCGCAGATACAACAACGATAACATCATTGCCTTCATCTTTTGTTTTTGCAACCCTTTTAGCTACATTTGCAATCCGCTCCAAATCACCAACGCTTGTGCCACCAAACTTCTGAACAATTAACACTCTAGCCGTCCTTTACGATATATAACCATGTTTTTTAAAATGATCAAGTACTTTTTTATATATAGGCTTTTTCATATGTGAAATATCATCAAAAAGTTTTTCATATGAAACATACTTATACTCCATAAACTCTGGCTCTTTTGTATCTAAATTTATAACCGCATCTGCTTTTAATTTTACTAAAAAATACTTCTGCTTTTGACCATCAAATGGGTACATTTTTTTTGATGTTTTGTTTGGAAAGTCATAACTCATCCACTGAGGATATTCAGCAATAATCTCAATCATATCTGTACCAATCTCCTCTTTTAACTCTCGATATAACGCATCTTCTGGAGTCTCTCCCTCATCAATTCCACCTTGTGGAAATTGCCATACGCTGTTTCTCATATCATTTCTATTTGCGATAAATATCTCACAAACCAGAGGGTATTTAGGAGATAAAACAATAGCCGCAACATTGGGTCTATATATTTTCTGTGCCATTATTCCTCCCTCTATGAATTTAATACGATATAATAGCTAAAAAAGGTTAAATGTGCTTCTGTATCTTCATATTCCCTTTTGCGATAGCAAATGCCACTACTGTGCTTTTAATTCTTATGTGGATAAATTTGATTTAAAAACTGAATACATGAACTCTATTTTAATCCAACTAAAATCAGAATTAGAGAGATTTGAAACCACTTATAACTCCATAGAAACACTGTTTATTGGTGGTGGAACACCCTCTACAATTAGCCCCCAACTCTACCAACCATTCTTTGATATGATAAAACCATATCTACAAAAAGATGCAGAGATTACAACAGAAGCCAATCCAAATAGTGCGACTTTACGCTGGCTAAAAGGGATGAAAAAATTAGGGGTAAATCGTATCAGTTTTGGTGTGCAAAGTTTTGATGATGAAAAACTAAAAATGCTTGGTAGAAATCATACTTCACATATGGCTACGCAAGCAATAAAAAATGGACATAAAGTAGGATTTAAAAATATCTCTCTTGATTTGATCTATGGAACTGCGGTTGACACTAAAGAACTATTAGAAAATGATATAAAAATTGCTTTTTCACTTCCTATAAACCACTTGAGTGCCTACTCTCTAACTCTTGAAGAGAATACTCCTTTTTTTACAAAACCAGAAGTTCAAAATGATGATGAAAACTTAGCATATTGGTTTGCAAAAAAAATCCCCCTACCCCAATATGAGATCTCTAACTTTGGAACTTATCAGTCAAAACATAATCTTGGGTATTGGCAGTATAAAAACTACCTAGGTATCGGAAGTGGAGCTGTTGGATTTTTAAAAGATAAAAGATTTTACACACAAAACGATATAGAATCTTACATCAAAGACCCTCTCAATATAAGAGTAGAAAAATTAGATAAAGAGGCGATAATTAGTGAAAAGATACTGCTTGGGCTTAGAAGTATAGTAGGTTTTTCAAAAGCTCTTCTGAGCAAACACCAACTAGAAAACGCGATGGTACTAGTTGATGAAAATAGGCTTATTTTAAAAGATAACTGTTTTTTTAATTCTAACTATTTTTTAAGTGATGAGATTGCCTTGTATATATTGGAACATTAAATCTACTTTTGACAACTCATCAAAAGAAGTAGAATCAATTTGTTACATCCGATGTTAACTTTTTTACAAACCACACCAATAAAACAGCACTAGCTACTAACACCAAGGCTCTTTAAGATTTATGATTTAATCATGTTTTAAGATGGCAACTGACCCTACTTCCATTGTTTATACACTAAAAAAAATCAGCCATTTTCCATTCTTTTTTAGATGCCAAGTAGCCTATAACTATAGAGACAAGTAAACCTGTGGCATATAACCATTCCATATCATGCATCTTTTAAAGCCTCCAACTCTTTATATAAAATCCCCATAATAGAAAGAGGAGTCTAACCCTCCTCTTTATTCTATAGAAGTTAAGAGTTGCTCCCTGACTCCGTTGACCCTTGACCTTCACTTTTTTTCTGACCACTTTGATAGTTACAATGGCTACTAAAGATAATCTGCTATTTTCCAATTTTTCTTAGCAGCAACAGTCCCGATAATAGCTGCGATGATAAATGTAAGTGCAAAGATAGTTTCAACCATGTTTAAATCCTTTTAACTCTTTTTGTAAGCTACTAAGCTTGGAGATATTTAAAAAGATGCCAATAACCATCACTAAAAATACAAACCAAAGAAGGCTAGTAAAAATCAGCATATCAAGCTTAAATGCATAAACCCAACTACCGCCAGCTACTGCGATAAACAAAAGTAGCTTTACCTTATATATCTCAATCTCTTTACCTATGACTTCTAACTCTTTCATATTATAGCACCTTTTTCTTTGGAGGTATTTTAGCAGAGATTTTGAAAAAGGTTAAAAAATATTTCATTTTGAAATAAAATCCTACTTTAGGTTAAATTATTTAAATTGTTATGGGGTATGGAAGTCCACACTCCATATGCTTTTTTAGTTAAACAATTTTGCTATATTAGGTTCAGCTTCTAACAACTCATCGTTAAACTCCAAATATTCTATATTTTTGTATCCAAATAGACTTGCTAAGATAAGTGCTGGGAAACTTCTGATATATGAGTTATATATCTGTATTTGAGTTATATATATGCCTAGAAGCGGCTATATTTTCCTCTGTATCTTGTATCACATGTTGAAGTTTGACAAATGTCTCACTTGATTTTAATTCAGGATATGCTTCTGCGACTGCAAAAAGCTTGTTGATATCTTCTTTGTCTGTTGTCTCAAGATTTTGTCTCATCTTTGTGAGACTTTGCATCATCTCTTTTTGATGTGGTAACCTTATTTAATTCATTCTATTTTAACTTAGCCTTTCTAAAGTTAGGTGTATGAAATAAGGTTACCACATCAAACTGGTTAGTTGAGAGTCTAAATCCTTACCCTATCAGTCAATGCTTTTGATAAACTCATCATGTCAACATTTTCCAAGCTAACCCCAGTCGGTACACCTTGTGCGATTTTTGTAAAACTAAGTGTGTAGTGTTTTAGTTTTTCCTCAATAAAAAGAATCACACCATCACTAGCAAGAGAAGGACTAAAAGCAAATATAACCTCTTCGATACCATCTTGGATAACTCTCTCTAGTTTTTCTATATTGTGTGCATCTAAATTTTCAAGAACATAGTATCGTCCTACAAAAGCAACATTTTCCTCTATCACAAAAATATCTTTTGCACTCTCAACAACACAGAGTTTACTCTCATCTCGTGCCTCATCGGTACAAATATCACATAATTCATCTTCACTAAGACCATTACAAATTGTACATTTTTTGATATTTGCCACTGCATCTTCTATGGCATGGGAGAGTTTTAACGCAGAGTATGAGTTACCTAACACCATGTGATAAGCGTAACGAATTGCTGATTTTTTGCCGACTGTTGGGAGCTCTGATAAAGCATCTACCAAATTATTGAATTTTTCTAAACCTCTTTTTCTCATGCTCTTAGTATAACTTATTTTTACTTTATAGGCACTCTAAGGCTATGTAGCTATAATATAAACTTATACATACAGGAGCACCTCATGATTAGAGACATCATCACATACCCAGATAAACGCATAGAAATTATTTCACCAGATTTGAGAGCTTTTGATGAGGATTTATACTCAGTTATCCAAGATTTAAAAGATACCTTAGAAGCAAAACAAGTAAAAGCAATTGCGGCTATACAGATAGCAGTACCCATGTCAGTAATCGTAGTTAAAAAAGAGGATGGTTCCTTTTTGGAAATCATAAATCCTAGAATTATCAGAAAAAGTGGCTCTATCGACTCAATGGAATCAACGCTATATTTTCCCAATATTACCCAAAATGTTAAACGATATGAAAAGATAAACATCATATATCAAGATAGAGATGCAAATCAACAAGCACTAAAAGCAGAGGGTGACTTTGCACTTCTTTTACAGAGAAAAATTGACTATATTTATGGTGCAACTTTAGCAAATCGGATGAAAAACAAAGGACGAAAAGAGTTTAAAAAAGAACTTGCTGCTGGTGGTGTGCAAGGCTCATTTGAGAGTTGTCCTACTGTTTTTAAAAGAGATTATGTTTCAAGTGTCTTGATGAAGATACTCTTTTTTATACTTATCGCAAATATTGCTAGTTTTTTTGTCTCCCCTGAAACACTTATATCAATTCAAAAATATGTAGGATATGGAATTATTGTAACCTCAATTCTTGTGGTTGCATACTTTTTTGTAGGGTATTATGAATTAAATGTTGAGAAATCATGTACAAGTTGTAAAATGGGTCTCATAACTGCCAATACTTTATACTATGCCTTAGCAACCATTGCCATGGCAGTTATGAGTTACTTTCTACTTAAAGTCTAAAATCCCTAGGCTCTTTAGCTTCAAAACTATAACCTAAAAGTGAAATCTTTGCGGCATGGAGTAAAACTCTTTTATGTGGTTTACCTCCATAAAGTTGATCTCCTATGATTGGAAATCCTTCACTTCTTAAATGTATACGGATTTGGTGTGTTCGTCCTGTTTTTATCACAACTTTTACTTTTGATGTTTTACCATCTATCATCAGAGGGGTTACTTCACTAATCGCATTTCTTCCATCTTCAGAGATTTTAGAATGTGATTGGTTTTTTACTTTAATCGTCATGATAGGTTTATCGATAACCATATCATCAACAACTATGCCACTAACCCATGCAAGATACTCTTTTTGCACCGTGTGGCGTTTAAACTCTCTAATCGCTTTTTCTCTAAACTCTTCATTCTTCACTAAAAGCAAAACACCACTAGTCTCTTTGTCTAAACGATGCAGCAACCTTTGCCCATGTTTTTTTGCAATTTGCTCACTTGTAACATGGGCAGGTTTGTCAATGGCTACGATATTTTCATCTTCAAAAATTACCTTAACTTTGTTAATCTCTTCAACTCTAAATGAAACATTAACATGCATCATAGCCCTTGCCATGAGTACTTTTTTTCCTAAACAGTAAACAACACCCCGATCAATTAGATCTTTTGCCGATCGGTTTGTGATGTTTTCTTGAATGGCTAATAACTTATACGCTTTTTCTGTCATTTTAACTTCTTTTTTGACTTTTTGAGCATTGTACTGTTTAACCCTTCAAATCTCTCTTAGTTACCAAATTTATCATCTAATTGACCACTTACCACATTTGCTCTTTTGTCAGCAAAATCAAGGATACGATTGATAAACATGTTCCAATCTCCCATATCTTCAGTCAGAGGGTCATTGACTCCATCACCTCTCCATCTATCAATATGTCTTTGCATCTCTGGCTCGATAGCACTTTTCATATCATTGATAATGGTTTTAACCCGTGTTGGCTCAAAAGTTGTTGAGAGATAACCTCTAAATTTATTTACAAATTCTGCTTTAAAAGTCTCATTTTCTAGCAAACTTCTAAGCATAAATGTAGACCACTCTGGATTTCTCGTCCCATAATCATCATATGAAGTATTATATGATGTTGCAACATCCAAAGTATTGTGATCTGCACTAAACTCTTTAAATAGATAAAAAGTAGCATCTTGATCATCCATCATCCAACGCCATTTTGCACCCTCTTTTCGCTCTTTCCAATATCTGATATTATTATACGGCCAATCAAAGTTTGCTGCATATATCTGTGCTATTTGATAATCGATAAAATTATCTATATCTATTTTTTCACTCACATTTTGGTAATTTCCAGCATCAGATAATGAATTATTCTCTATAAACTCTAATAACTCTACATAATCATCTGCTTTTCCCTCTTTTATCTCATGTTCTCTATAAAGAATGTCAACTTTTTTCGGATTTAATTCAGGATAATTTGAGGCAAGATAATCTTCATTTCTTTTTTCACGGATATTATGAATTCCCCAATATGCACCATTTATAAAAACAATTGCAGGCTTATAGGCTTGATAATCTACATTTAAATCACCTTTAATAACATTTTGAACTAAAGCATCTCTAATCATCGCTTCATACCAATCCTGACCACCATTTCTAAGCTTGAAACTTTTAAATTCAGTAATCTCTTTGTCATCAAAAAGCTTATAAGAGACCATCTCTTTTCCATATTTGTTATCTGCCTCAAGTGCAAGCGACTTTTGCTCACGCTTTCGTGAACATTGACCACTAATCTTGATTTCCATCTCTTGAGAAAATCCAAGATTTTTACTTTCATCAAAATACTCAACATGAGCGGGTCGTTTCCAATCTTGCATAAAGTTTGCCACAACACCTTCACATCTATCACTCTCTATCCCATTAGTTCCTGTAGTATACATGCCGATAGTATCATCCCAAAGATATTTATCATCAGTTGATATAGAGACAACTGGCAAAGTACTATACTCACCGATAAAATAGGTGTGTGTCACTTCAGCACTCATAAGTTTTCCCTCTTCAAATGCACGAGCACGGACTACTGTTGTCTCAGATATGTCGATCTGTCCATTATAAACTTGTGATTGTTTAGTGGGAAATGAACCATCAGTAGTGTAATAAATTGTCGCACCATCTTGGGCACTTAAATATATAGTTTCACTATCAAAATAAAATCCACCTTCTTGAGAAAATGACGGGTTATACGAAAACATCAAACTTCCAATGGTATTGCTATTTGCACTATTTGGAGTGGGTTGCATGTAAACTATTTGATTGTTTACAAAGGCACAAGAGATATCACCCTTTTGTTCAGGAAATTCAAACCCATCTACAAGTGTTCCTTGTGCATCAAAAAGAGCGGCTGCTTCCCCAGAGGTTTTAAATTTAAAATCAGTATGGAATCCATTTGCAACCTTATCTTCTCCATCTGCCCAAAAAAGCATATGCCCATTTGCAGGTATGATAGTTCCTTCAGGAATAGTCCATTTTCCTTTGCTTAATTTATCACTTAATTTATAATTACCTAAGTCAATAGAATTTGCAGTTTGATTATGAAGTTCAACCCAATCTGAAAATTGTAAAAAATCTGGATCTAAAATGATATGTGCATTTGCAGCCATCACTTCACTGATGATTAAACTTTTTTGACCTTCAAATTGTGTTGGCTTCATTGAAAGGTGAGAAACATCATTCTCATAGCTTGCATCCCAGCCTACAGCTCCAACATTTATAGAGCCTTCCCCTAAATTTACTTCAACATCATTTTTTGATACCGCTATCTCTAGAAGATTACCATTTTTAGATCGGATAACATTACCCACATGCTCCCATGACCAGCTATCTCCATCTGCGGTTGATTTGTAAAGTCTGTCATCTTCTATCAAGTACTCTGCACCTATCTTAGTATCTAAAATATTTCTACCATAACCACTGTTTATATTGTTATCAATATTTAGAAATATTTGTGTATGTTGCCCCACATTACCATTTTGTAGGAGAAAATAGATTGTTTTATCATCATCAAGTACTTTTAAATCACCGATATCAGAATTAGCCAAAACGGGAACATTTTCCCAATCACTTGCATCACCATCAATTGTGATAACACCTCTATTTATAGGAGGCATCACAATATGCGAAACACTTTCCCACTCATCATTCCAACTAACAGCTGCCACTCGAAACTTTGGATTAAGATTTAGAATTTCATCTACTGTTGTTTTAGCATATATAGTTGTATCACTTTTATCAAATGTAGCACTTCCTATCTCTTCCCAATTCCAACTAAAACCATCTGCGGTTGATTTGTAGATTCTACCCTCTTCTATAAGATAATCCGCACCATTTACCCAATCATTTTGATAACCAGTACCTTCATTGTAATCGCTATCTATATAAAACTGCATGTACTTTCCTACATTGCTTCCTTTATCAAGATTAATCTCTATCAAGCCATTATCTAAAGATTTTTTCAAAACACCCAAGGTAGACTCCCCAGGCTTATTTACATCTTCCCAATCTGCTCTATTGATTTTGATTTTACCTTCACGAGCTGGGATATTTGATATTTGGCTGGATTCTCTACCTTCACCGCCACATGCGTTAATCAATAATGAACTAAGTACTATACTTAAACTATATATTACTTTTTTTACCATTTTACTTCCTTTTGGTTAATTTATTATTTCATAGTAACAAATATTTTAAGACAATGGAAGGTTTTTAGTAAATTTGTAGACAATCTTTTGTTTTGTGTTTAGAATTGTTACATAAGTTAATATTTATATAGTTAGTTCTTTAACAATAGGCTCGATATCTGTACTGCTTGTTATTTTAGTACTACGGAGTTCTTTCATCGCACTGTTTATAGTTTCAATTTCTATCATCTCTAGCCCATCAACCAAGCTAAAAAGTGCTTCTTGATTAAAGATATGTTTGCCACTAATGAGCTTACATCCAAAATGAGCAGGTTCTAGAGGATTGTGTCCTCCTACCCCTTCAACAAATGATCCACCGAGTATCACAATATCACTAATGGCGTATAAATTGATAAGTTCTCCCATGCAGTCAATCAAAACTACATCACTTTCAAGATTATCTTGTTGACTAAATCGATGATAGGTTAAACCTTTTTCCCTACTATAGTCTATAAGTAAGCTATCCACATCATCAAAACGCTCAGGATGACGAGGAACAACGATTAATTTTTGCTTATCCCCAAGCTTCAAGTTTTTTAGTATTAACGCTTCTTCCCCCTTGTGGGTACTTGCAAGGGTAATCACTTCACATGAGGGCTTTATAAACTGTTTTGTAACTTCTATCTCTTGAAAAGCTTTGATATTGCCATTGACAATTACATTTTTAGCACCAAGTTCAAGCAAGCGAACTTTATCTTTTTCACTTTGTGCAAAAACCATATCTATTTGAGCAAAGATCTTTTTATAAAACCAAGAAAATTTTAGATAACTTTTATAGGAATTATCTGATATCCGTGCATTGATGAGGTAGGTTTTCGCACCTTTTAACTTTGCTACTAAAAAAAGAAGATACCAAAGTTCTGCCTCACTTACTACTAAAGCATGCTGTTTTTTAATCCAAAATGGGAGTAGTAGCTCAAACGGCAAATAACGACTATTTTTGGTTAATTTACCTGCTTCCTCATATCCAGTTTGAGTTATCGTAGAAATATTTATAACACCCCTTAAGCGAGAAATAAGAGGTTTTAGCGATTTTGCTTCCCCAAAAGAAGCAACATGGAACCAAATACCTTTTTCTTCAAAAGAGGGATTTTTCCAAAGTGCAAATCTTTTTGGTATCGAATATTTGTATTTTTGTTTGAAAGAAAGTAGTATTAGAAAGGGTATCGCAATGACATAAATTATCAAAGCGATACAAAAGTAGAAAAGTGTAAAAAGAGTCAAATTAACTCTCTGCTGTTGCCTCTGCCGCTGCTTCCTCTTCAGTCTGAGGTGCTAAAAACAAAATTCTACCACAGTGAGGACAAGTAGTAATCTCTTCACCTTTAATCACACTTGCATAAGTATGGTCATTGATTCTCATATAACATCCATAACATGCTTGTTTTTTAACAGGCACTACTGTTGTGTTTCCCGCCCATCTTCTAATTTTTTCATAAAAAACGATGATATTTTGACTCATTGCAGCCATAAGTGTCTGTTTATCTCCAAAAACTTGCATACGCTCTTTATCAAGTTTTACTAACTCTTTATCTGTATTTTTTTGAACCGTTGAAATATCCTCTTGCATCGCTTCAATCTCTTTTCCGAACTCTTCAATTTCAGTAGTTTTCAACTCACCAATTTTATCAAATCGCTCAATTTCATCATTTGCAAAGTCAATTTGCTCTTTTGCAATTTCCTCTTCAAGTTGAAGTGCTTTCATCTCTTTTT
>JAOZKZ010000106.1 GCA_029935075.1 Campylobacterales bacterium | reverse complement strand
GACCACAGTTTAATGTCATGATAGACCTTGACAAACTCTCAGGTTACCATATCTCTTTAGGGCAAGTATCACAATCTATCCAATCAATTTCAACTAATGCACCAGATATCGACTCTCCCACAAGCAGCAACTCTTTGATTATATTTGGTATAAAAAATGCGATTGAAGATATAGACGACTTAAAAAATCTCATCGTTGCACAGTACATGGGTTCACCAATATATCTAAAAGATATCTCAGATATCGAGTATAGTTATGACATCCAAAATTTTAAATCAGCCGCTATCACTTATACAGAGAATAACCAAACCATCGACGGTGGTGACCAAATCACAATGGAAGTGTCAAAACTGAAAGGGACAAATGCGGTTACCATAGCTGAAAAGGTCATTGAACGGTTAATAGAATCAAAAGTAGAACTTGAAGAGAATGGTGTCGGATATATCATCACTAGAAACTATGGTGAGCGTGCTAACGAAGCGGTAAATGAGCTAGTACACCATCTCGTACTTACCATTTTTATCATCGCACTTATCTTGATACCATTTTTAGGATGGAGAGAGTCATTGGTTGTTACTATTGCGGTTCCTATGATTTTAGCGGCAACCTTGTTTCTTGCTATGATGACTGACCAGACAATTAACCGTATCACACTCTTTGCATTTCTTCTCTCATTGGGGCTTATTGTGGATGATGCGATAATTGTTATTGAAAACATTCATAGGCATATGCACATGGAAGAGTCCAAAGATAAAGATTTTGAAGAACTTATCGTAGAGGCAACTGATGAGATTGGCCCTTCGACAAATATCGCTACGATTGCTATCATGTTGACGATGATTCCTATGGCATTTGTGGGTGGAATGATGGGACAGTTTATGCTCCCTATTCCACTCAATGTTCCAGTTGCACTTGCTGTGTCTCTTTTTGTAGCTTATGTATTTACTCCATACTTAGCAAAAAAACTTATCAAACGACCAAGCCACAATCATGGTAAACCAAAAAAATCACTTTTGAAAAAGATACAAGAGATTATCACAACAAAAGCTAAAGCGAGTCTTTCTTGGAAAAAATAATATATAGTATTTTAAACTCTAAATTCAAAAAAAGAGCAGTCATTGCCATCGTACTTTTAACGCTTGCTGCTTCCATCATGTTGATACCTACCAAACTTGTTTTAGCAAAAATGTTACCGGGTAAAAGTGCAAATACTTTTACAATTTATGTAGACACTCCTACAAACAGCTCCATCAAACAGACTGAATCAGTCACATCTTGCATCGTTGATTTTCTTAAAAGTGAAAAAGAAGTAACTGACATGGAAGTCTATCTCGGACAAGGTGCACCGCTAGATTATGCTGGACTTGTTAAAGGAAGTGCATTGAAAGGATTGAAGTCTCAAGCAGAAATCGTTATTAACTTATCAGACAAACACCATAGAGATGAGCCTTCATTTATGATGGTACACCGTATACGACCACTTATAAACAAATCATGTGGATTGGTTATTCCCGATACAACCATTAAGTTTATAGAGATGCCATCAGGTCCTCCAACATTGGCAACTATTGTGGTAGAACTTTACGGTAAAGATGCAAAACTGACACGGAAAACAGCTGAAAGAGTTGCTAAGTTGCTAGGAGGAATAGAAGGTTTAGTTGATATAGATATCATGCAAGATACACTTTTTACAAAATTTGAATTAGTTCCAGATAAAGAGAAAATCATACGAAGTGCCCTTAGTGTTTCACAAGTAAACAATATCATCTATCTTGCATTTCAAGGACACCAAGTTGCAGTTAAAAATACACGAAATCAACAAGATCAAATCCCTATATATGTTAGGTTGAGCGATGAAACTAGAACTGTTGATGATGGAACTGTAAATGCACTGATAGCCAAACTCTCATCTTTAAAACTTATGAACAAACAAGGGGTAATGGTTCCACTTCGTGAACTGGTCAAGATAAATCCTGTCATATCAAGCCCTGCAATTTTTCGGAAAAATCTTCGAAACCTCGTTACTATCACAGCAGAGTGTGACATGGTAAGTCAAGTCTACCCTCTTTTAGAAGCAAAACAGAAAATCCTAGACTCCTTTTCCGATAGATTTTTTGCCACAACCGTACCTGGCATGTCAACCTACATGTTTGATGTTGATCTCGTTGATAGAAATACAGGTCAAAAATTGCTGCTTCGCTGGGATGGAGAGATGAAAGTTTCACTTGACACTTTTAGAGATTTGGGTGGAGCATTTATCGCTGCACTTGTACTGATGTTTTTACTGATGGTTGTCTATTATAAATCATTTGCACTGAGTGGAATTGTTCTGGCAGGAAGTTTTTTATCTATAATTGGAGTTTTATTTGGACACTATATCACAGACCAAATAGCCCTTATTTTTACGGGAGTTAACTTCTTTTTAACGGCAACTTCGCTGATAGGATTTATCTCATTGATGGGAATTAGTGCTAGAAGTTCTTTACTTTTGATAGACTTTTCAAAGTCACTTATCGCTGGTGGTATGGATAAAAAACGTGCAATTGCCGTTGCAACTGGCACAAGAGCCAAACCTATCATGTTAACTGCTGTTGCTATCATCTTAGGAAGCCTTCTTTTAGCAACCGATCCGATATTTGGAGGGTTAGGAATAGCCTTGATATTTGGCTCTATGGCTGCGACTCTTGTATCGCTATTTTTTGTTCCAGTGTTGATGGATAATACAGCGGCGATGATGCCTGATTTTGATAATTAATGATATAACTTACTACACAAATACTTTTGGACTTTAAAACCTTAAGATTAGGGGCTTAGGAAGTTGCAGCTTTAGCTCAACCCATGTAAATGCTTGGATAAATTGTATATTTTTTTAGTTTTTTGGATTTAATACTCCTAAAAACTATAAAGATATACGGTCGTGCACCTGCTTCTAACAGTAGAGCTAAAGCTTCTACTTCCGATTAAAACTATCAATAAGGCTTCGGAGGATCTCTAAACTCGATATCAATCTTCGCAAACATGCCAGGGAAAATCATCTCATGATCTTTTTTAAACTTGATTCTTATTGCAAAAGTATGTGCCATAGGGTTTGCACTAGGAACTACAGACTTTATCGTTCCTCTCATCTTATGATTTAAAGATGGTATCTCGATATCCACCATCTGTCTTGCTTGCACTTTTAAAAGATCTGATTCTGCGACTTGGGCTTCTATCTCTAAGTGGTCTAAATCTACAAGAACCATAGTAAGCATACCCGGTACTATCAAATCCCCAACACGAATATTTTTTTGTACAATTATCCCATCATTTGGTGCAAATACTTCTAGATAATCAGCGATAGTCGCCATCTGCTTAACTTTTTCTGCTGCACTTTTTACCAAGGCTTGAGATGCGGCAAGACCTGCCGATACATTGTCAGCCATGACATCCATATCTTCTAAATCAAATTTACTGCTACTACCATTTCGTCCTAACCTTGCTTTATTTCTTTTTATAGAATCCATACGAGTACGGTACATATCAACCATAATCTCTGCTTGTTCTAGTGCAAGATCTGCTTGATTTTTCATGATGTCAAACTCTGCTGACTCTAACTCAAAAAGTGTATCTTCTCTTTTTACCTTATCACCAATCTCAAAATAAATACGCTTAACATACCCCATATACCTAGCACCAATCATCTTTTGATTGTCCGATATAACTGTACCTGTAACCCTAAAACTTCCTGCATTTAATCCAAGGGAAAGTATAAAAACTGCTACTAATATTTTTCTCATAAAACACCTTTCTTTATAATATAAAATTATATACTAATTAAGTAGTAATATAACTTAAATTAATAGTTAATAATATACTTTACTTTTTATTAATTAATATATGTTAGAATATATTTTTATATTAAACTTAGGATATATTTTGAAAATATTATTATTAATTATACTTTTTAGTACAACAATTTGGGCAGATACTTACTATTATGAGTATGGGAAAAAAGTAAAACTTACTGAGCTAAAAGGGGTTAGAGCACTTAATGATAGTAATATCACTTATTATCAAAACAGTACAGGACAAAAAGTTGGGGTTAAAAAAGAGATTATTGCTAAATGTAAAAATGGCTCATCTTGTAAAGATATTTTTAAAAAATTTAATCTCACTCAGATACAAAACTTAACATCAAAAATCATCTTAATCACACTAAACAAAGATCAAGATCCTTTTGAAGTCTCACAACAACTCTATGCCCAAGAAGATATTGAATTTGCACATCCAAACTTTGTTAAGAAACGAAAAAAACGATAATGCAAAATTTTTTAAAAATCTCTATTATCACTCTGTTACTATTCGTAACAGCATGTGATAGGTCGAGTAGAACCAATACTCAATTACCTAGAGTGAATCCTAACCCTATAGATGAGCAAAATTACAATTTATCACAAATCCAAGCGGAGCCCTATTATAAATACGCATGGCACTTTGCTTATAACCAAAATTTGGCTCAATATCTTTACATTAACCCTCAAGCACATATCAATATAGAAGAGGCATGGGAAATCACTAGAGGAGCTGGTGTAACCGTAGCAATAATTGATGCTAGTAATTTTAATTGGGACCATGAAGATTTGAAATCTAATGTTATTAGAATTTACAATTCGGATGAAAATAATAACCATATCTCAAACCAAGGAGAGACCGATGATGCTTCTCACGGCTCTACAGTTGCTGGCTTTATCGCATCTCCCATAAATGGTAAAGGGCTTGTAGGTGCAGCACCAAGTGCAAAGTTGATTTTGATAAAACAGATTAACCCAAGCGATAGTGCCACCATACAAGCATTTCAGTATGCAAAAAACCATGGGGCAAAAGTGATAAACTGTAGTTGGGGAACAGATAATGTCTCAGAGGGTGTTGCAGATGCTCTACAAGAGTTAAAAGATGACGGAATCACTATAATCTTTGCGAGTGGAAATACAGGCACGAGTATGGATTTTGGAATAAATGACGAATCAGAACTTGATAGTGTAATTGGTATAGGTGCCAGTAATGAGTATAATGATATCGCTACATACTCTAACTATGGCAGCAATATAGACTTAATAGCCCCTGGAGGAAATATTGATAACCTTGGTGTCTTAGGAATTGATGATAGTGGATTATTTGGAAGTGATATACAAAGAGGGATTGTAAACAATAACTATGCATTTATAAATGGTACAAGCTTCTCAGCCCCAATCACAACAGGAGTTGTAGCACTCATGTTAAGTGCCAACCCCAACCTAAATCCCTATCAAATAAGAGAGATTTTAATCAACACAACTGATAAAATAGGCGATGATGCCAACTATAACAATGGCTTTGACAAATACAGGGCTTACGGCAAACTAAATGCTGGAAAAGCTGTGCAAATGGCTAAAGACTACTGAGAAAGGTTCTCTCTTGTCATACTATTTGGATCAACACCCTCTTCGAGGATAACAATCTCAACGCGTCTATTTCTTTGCCTTCCACCTGAATCATCATTGCTCGCAACGGGATATGCTTCTCCATATCCTTTTACAAACAGTCGCTCTATTGCGATACCTTTTAAAGACAAAGCTTCTCCTACTGAACCAGATCGTCTCAAAGAGAGGTCAAGGTTTGAGATGGTACTTCCTACATTGTCAGTATGTCCCTCAATCAATACTAAACGCTCAGGATTATCTGCTAAAAACTCAATTAATTTCTCAATTGCCCGCATAGAACCTGCCAGTAAATTTGACTTACCTGTCTCAAAAAGAACATCACCTAGTGTTAAAACTAAACCTCTATTGGTCTGCTTTGCATTTAACTCTTCTAATGCTAAGAGTTTATCCCTTGACGCTTCTGCCTCTAATCTTGATACTTCTGCTTCAAGCCTCGCTTTTTCAGCCTCTTTTTTCATAATCAAGATTTGATTCTCTTTTTCATCCAAAAGTGCTTGTGCCCTATTCTCTTTTAAGTTGACAATTTTCTCTTTAAGTGCTTTAGTATTTGCTACCTCTTTGGCAACATCAACTTGGTTTTTCAACATGTAGGCAAAATGATTTGCTTCCTCTTGTGTTTTTACACCTTTTGTCATCCCATAGAGCTTTCCAGCTTTAAACAACTCCATTGGTGCGTCATTGATAACACTTTCGTCTTTTTTAAGCTCAAAATAATCAGCTTCTGCACTTTTCAAAATCGAAAAATTAACTGGCTTTTGACTACATCCAAAAGTAGATAAAAGTACAATCGTAGATATATATATTTTATAATTCATATTAACTCCATTACTGAGAAATCGTTGTAAACTCTTTTTTAATAGTGTTTACCTCGCCACTTAACTTATCAACTCTTTTTTGAACTTTAGCTTTTTGTGCTTTCACTAAAGCAAGTTTAGCTTTGATATGTGCTTTTTGTGCAGAGTATTGTGCACTTTTATACTCTTTTTTATCCATGAAAAATTTTACATCTTCAAAGTGTTTAAGGGCTAATTCAAAACTTTTTGGTGCCCAAACTTTAGCATCAGCATCTTTTGCATTGGCAAGTGCCATTTTTGCATTTGAGATATCTTTTAATGGAGGAGGCATTTTTGCAGCACATCCAAACATGTTAAAGAACACCCACACAGACGATATAAGTATAACTATTTTGTTTTTCATAAGAGAATCCTACCTTATATAATATTGACATGATATAATTATTTTATTAAAATAGTTTAATAAAACAGTTTAAATGTCGATATAGACTAAAATAACAAGGAATTAAAATGAATAAAACACTTTTAATAGGTTTTGCACTAGCCTCACTTTTAGTATCTACCGCAGATGCTAAAACTTCAAAAGAGTTCTCTGAAGATGGTAAGCTAACATTTGAGTATAACTACCAAAATGGCAAGAAAAACGGTATCACAACAGAGTATTATAAAAATGGAAACATTAAAGTAAAGTGGAATTTTCAAGATGATATTTTAAATGGAGTAAGTACAAAATATGATGAAAACGGTAAAAAACTCTCTGATATCAATTTTGTAAATGACAAACAAACTGGAACTACTTCAAGATATGACCAAAATGGAAATCTTCAATATGAACTAAATTATGAAAATGAGATGTTAAATGGCATATCAACAGAGTATGAAAGTGGTACACTAAAAGCAAAATGGAACTATAAAGATAATATCAAAAATGGTGAAAGCATCACTTTCTATCCAAATGGAAATCCAAGCTATAAACTTAACTACAAAAATGGGAAGTTAAATGGCATCTCAACAGAGTATTTTGAGAATGGAAATAAAAAGGCAGAGTGGAATTATAAAGATGGAGTTCTAGATTAAACTTAGTTTATGTTTAGATAAGTATAATCATCGTTCCTTTAAGGGAAAATACCAATCAGGAGGTCAAAAATGGCTTTAGATACGGCGAAAAAATCCGAG
>JAOZKZ010000291.1 GCA_029935075.1 Campylobacterales bacterium | reverse complement strand
TATGATAATGTGGTTTGGGCATCCAAGAATTGCTGTCATTACATGGGTGTTAACACATCTAGTCTTTTTCGTATTTATTTTTGGATTGGCAATTCTCAATAAAAAGTTTAAATATCTTTGGTATGTGATACTCGTTTTTTCAGCTATCAACGCAATCGATAGAGCATTTTTTGGAACCCATCTCTTTGGTGAATACGATAGTAAATTATATCTTATATTTAGTCCTCACAACCTTGAGTTTGCATTTGGTGCATGGGCGTACTACCTCTTTGAAAAAGGGTATAAGATAGAACGATACAATCTTTTTTTGATGTTTGCTATTATAGTTTTTATAGGCGTTGGTATATTATATTCTCAAGCGAGCGTAGGTTTTGACTATCATGACCATAGAGTATTTGCTTTTGGATTAACAGCACTTTTGTTGGTAGCTGCCGTAGTTAATCATGGTAAATTTGTATCTGCACCTCAAAACAATATCTTTTATAAACTAGGGGAAGCAGAGTATATCATGCTCCTATTTCATGGACCGATACTTTCCATCGTAGATTATAATTTTGCGGTAAAAGTGAGTTATGGCTGGGCGGTGAGTATGGCTACGATATTTTTTATCTTAGTACTTAGCTATCTTATCAGAACAAGGATGGAAGAGCCCTTGTTAGCTTTTGTAAACAAAAAACTTTTAGGTAAGGCAAATTAATTAATAAGACCCTTATCTTAAATATTTTATAATGTTACTCTAAAAAATCTAATTATTAAAATCAAGGAGCATGCATGAGCACAAAAACATTAATCAAAAGCCATAAAAGATTTAAAGAAGAGTACGGAGAGAAAAATTCTGGTCTTTTTCAAGAACTTGTAGAAAACGGACAGAGCCCTAAAACTCTCTTTATCTCATGTAGCGACTCACGCGTTGTTCCAAATCTGATAACTTATACTAAACCAGGTGATCTTTTTATTAGTAGAAATATTGGTAACTTTGTGCCGCCTTTTGATGCAAATTCTGAAGCATCAGCTACTCCAGCAGCGATTGAGTATGCAGTTTCAGTCCTCAATGTTGATAATATTATCGTTTGTGGTCATACTGATTGTGGTGCTTGTAAAAGTTTGCATCTAGATATTCCTGAAGATGATATTGAGATGACGCATGTTAGAAAATGGCTTAAGTTTGGTGAGTCTGCAAAAGAACAAGCAATTGCATTTGTTGGTAATCATGATCCGAAAATACTTTATGCAGCAACAGAAAAATTCAATATAATTGAACAAATTAAAAATCTTTTGACTTACCCTGCAGTAAAGAGAAAAGTAGCAGAGGGAAAAATCTTTGTACAAGGATGGTATTATCATCTTAGCAATGGAGAATTAGAGTATTTTGACCCAATTGAACATCAATTTTTACCAGTTGCAGATTCGCTAAAAAAACCACAAACACATTCTCAAGAATAAAAAAAGAGGTATCTCAACCTCTTTTTTTAATTTTTCGCTAAAATATATTAAAAAGAGAAATCATGCAAGTAACTAAATATAACGCAAGCGGTAACGATTTTGTAATTTTTCATACTTTTTTAAAACAATCCAGAAATGAACTAGCAAAAAAACTTTGTAACAGACAAACAGGCATAGGTGCTGATGGGCTTATCGTTCTTATCCCTCACAGCTCTTATGACTTCGAGTGGGAGTTTTATAACTCTGATGGAAGTGATGCCGAGATGTGTGGAAACGGAAGCCGTGCGGTGGCTCACTATGCATCTACTAATGGTTTATGTGAAAACAAAATGAAGTTTTTAACAGTTGCTGGTGTGGTTGAAGCAAGTGTTGATGGCGATGAATCAGAAGTAAAATTAACTGAACCAAAAATCTTGGATAACATCATCGTAGAAGAGGGCTTCAAATGGCGACTTTTTGATACAGGAGTACCTCATCTGGTTACTTTTGTAGATGATTTGAAAGTCTACTCAAAAGATATTTCAAGAGAGATGCGAAACAAATACAATGCAAATGTAAACTTTGCCAAGATTGATACAGAAAACAGAACTATCCATGTGCGTACTTATGAAAGAGGCGTAGAAGATGAGACTTTAGCATGTGGCACGGGCATGGCTGCTTGTTTTTATGCAGCTTATTTGGATAAAAATGTAGATGAAGTTACCAAAGTTTATCCGACAAGCAGAGAAGAGTTAACACTTTCTATAAAAGATGGATTTATCTATTTTAAAGGTGCTGT
>JAOZKZ010000105.1 GCA_029935075.1 Campylobacterales bacterium | reverse complement strand
TTACCATGGGTGCAAGACCAATTGCCAACATGAATGCACTTCGGTTTGGAAATGTGACCAGAGATGATAAAGTAAGTCGTCATCAGAGGTATTTGGTTCGTGGAGTGGTTGCTGGAATTGGTGATTATGGAAACTGTATGGGTGTTCCCACTATCGGTGGAGAGACTTTTTTTGATGATGCTTATAATGGCAATATTTTAGTAAATGCCTTTACTTTAGGGACATGTAAAAGTGATGAGATTTTTTTAGGAATTGCAGAGGGGATTGGAAATCCTGTTATCTATGTAGGAAGTAAAACGGGACGAGATGGTCTTGGTGGGGCTGTTATGAGTAGTGATAGTTTTACAGAGGAGAGTAAATCCCTTCGTCCAACAGTTCAAGTGGGTGATCCTTTTGCGGAGAAACTTTTGCTTGAAGCATGTTTAGAGCTTTTTAAAGAGGATTATATCGTTGGTATTCAAGATATGGGTGCGGCTGGTCTTACTTCAAGTTCATTTGAGATGGCTGGACGAAGTGGAAGTGGGATGAAGATGGATTTAGGTCTTGTTCCTGCTCGTGAAGAGGGCATGACACCTTATGAGTTTATGCTTAGTGAGTCACAAGAGAGAATGCTTATCTGTGCTAAAAAGGGTTGTGAAGATAAGATAATCGAGATTTTTGAAAAATGGGATCTTGATGTTGCGGTTATCGGAGAAGTTACTGATACTGGCAACATGGAGTTGTTATGGCATGGAGAAGCGGTTGGGGAAATTCCAATTGACCCGATTACCGAAGAGGCTCCAGTCTTAGATAGACCTATAAAAAGACCTGCATATTTGGATGTGATAAAAGATACAACAATTGATGATTTTAAAAAAGTAAGTAATGATGAAGCTTTTGACAAGATTTTCAGCTCTTTAGAAGTGGTAAATAAAGCATGGATCTATGAGCAGTATGACTCAATGGTTCAAACAAATACCATAAAAGAACCTGGAAGTTTAGATGCCTCTGTGGTTCGAATCAAAGAGAATGGTAAAGCATTAGCTATGAGTAGTGACTGTAATCCAAGATACTGTTATATCGACCCGGAGGGTGGAGCAGCGGCGGCTGTGATGGAGAGTGGGAGAAATGTCGCTATGAGTGGTGCTACTCCGTTGTCTATTACGGATTGTTTAAATTATGGAAATCCAGAAAACCCAGAGATTATGTGGCAATTTGCACAAGGGTGTGAGGGAATTAAAAAAGCATGTCTTGCATTAAACACTCCAGTGGTTAGTGGAAATGTTTCACTTTATAATGAGACAAATGGGGTAGGGGTTTTCCCAACACCAAGTATCGCCATGGTGGGTCTGAATGAAGATCAAAATAAAATCCTTCCTTCAGTTTTTCAAAAAGAGGGAGCTTCACTTTATCTCATTGGTGACAGTTATAGTGAGTTTGGGGGAAGTCTTTATATGAAAGAGTTGTTTGATAAAGTTGAGGGCGTACTTCCCAAGATTGATTTTGAAAAAGAGTTAAATCTTTGGAATTTTATCATCAATGCCAATAAAGAGGGATTGTTAAATTGTGCTAAAGATGTCAATGTTGGTGGTTTTGCTATCGCTTTGGCAAAAATGTCTGTTAATAGTGGAAAAGGTGTTGCTGTAGGGGTTCGCCTAGAAGATGATCGAGATATCTTTGCTGAGAGTTTCTCTCGTGCACTTGTTGAGGTAAATGATACGGATGCATTTGAAAGCTTTGCCCATAAAAATGGTATGACAATTGACCGTATTGGAAAAGTTGGTGGAGATAAGTTTATCTGTAATGAGATAAAAAGAGATATTTCAAAGATGAAAGATATCTACTTTAATAGATTTCAAGAGGTTATAGAGAGCGATATCTAATGTCATAATATCTTAAATATGTGTACCATTTATCTAATATTTGGATAAATATTATCATTTAAAATATTTTATTTGACGAAAATCAACATTTATGATATACTTTAAATAAAAAAGAAAAGAATATGAATAATTATATAACGCTTTTAAAAAGCAATCAAATTAAAGTAACACCGCAAAGGTTAGCTATCGTAGAGTTGATGGATGTACATGGACATATAAGTGTGAGGGATATTTTTACAAAAATTCAGACAAATTTTCCTTCACTCTCTCTCGCAACGGTTTATAAAAATATCAATGCAATGGTTGAAAATAGCTTTATCAAAGAGTTGAAAATCGTAGGTCAAGATGCAAAATATGAACTTACTAAAGAGGAACATTCGCACATGATTTGTAAAAAATGTGGTAAAGTTGAAGATATCATTCTTGAGACTAAATCAATTGTATCCTCTGCCACGAAGATAAGCCATTATACTATAGATGAAAGTTCTATACAGCTTTTTGGTGTTTGTCCAGAGTGTAGTTAAAGATTTTTATGAAAACACCGATATTAGAGAAAGTTAACTTTATCGGAGTTTTTATGAAATCAATAGTTAAATTTTTCGTCCAGCACACTCTTTTTGCTGTTCTCTTTATAGCATTATTTTCTGTTACCGCTGTATTTAGTCTGTTCTTTTGGGTTTACTACCAATTTATCCATATTGCTACAGGAAAAAAATATAGTGCTAAATACCATACTGCAAGAATTTAAATAATTATAGAGATAATATGTTAGAATAGATACTTACAATAGATATAAGTGGGTTAATTTGCATAATATAAAATCATTAATAAAACAAAAAGTCCTCATTCTCGATGGAGCAATGGGTACTCAAATACAAAATCTTGACATACCATCTGAAGCTTGGGAAGGCAACGAAGGGTGTAACGAACTTTTAAACAGTACATTTTCTGGAGGTATCTCCAAAATTCATGAAGCATACCTCAAAGCAGGTGCAGATATCATCAAAACCAATACTTTTGGAACCATTCCTTGGGTTTTAGATGATTATGATATCGGTGAAAGAACTTACGAATTAGCACTTAATGGTACAAAAATTGTAAAAGAGCTTTGTGATAAATACTCTACTGTTGAAAAACCACGATTTGTAGCTGGGGATTTGGGTCCGGGTACTAAACTACCCTCACTTGGACATATCTCTTACGATGAGATGTATGAGGGTTACAAAATTGCAGCTTCTGGACTTATTGATGGTGGATGTGATTTGTTTTTACTTGAAACTTGCCAAGACCCACTTCAGATAAAAGCCGCCCTTCATGCTTGTATCGATACAGCAGATGAAAAAGGTGTTGATATACCTATAATGGTTTCTGTTACTATCGAGCTTGCTGGAAGTATGCTTATCGGAACAGATGCAAAAACTATCGCAACTATAATGGAGCCGTTTGATATTCTTTCACTTGGTTTTAACTGTGGAACTGGACCTGAACAAGTTCAAAAACATGTTAAAACTCTAAGTCAAGTTTGGGGAAAACCAATCTCAGTTCATGCCAATGCGGGACTTCCTCAAAATCGTGGTGGAGTTACTTTTTATCCGATGGGATTTGAAGAGTTTACAAAATTTCAATTAGCTTTTTTAGAGTTTGATGGTGTAGCACTTTTGGGTGGTTGTTGCGGTACCACACCTGAGCATATATCGAAGTTGTGTAATGCAGCTGATGGGTTAGTTCCAAAACCTGCAATAGGCTCTCAACCCAAATCTCTTGCTTCTTTGTTTGAAACAAGAGAGTTAAAACAGACTCCGGCACCATTTTTTATAGGTGAGAGAAGTAATGCGACGGGTTCAAAGGCTTTTCGTGAATTACTTTTAGCTGAAGATTACGAGGGAACTTTGTCTGTCGCTCAACAGCAAGTGAGAAGTGGAGCTCATGGTATAGATATCTCTGTTGGATTTGCTGGTCGTGATGAGACACGAGATATGCAAATCGTTGGGGCTTTGTATGCTCAAAAAGTGACTTTGCCTTTGATGGTGGATTCTACGGTTACAAAAATAATTGATATGGGTCTTAAACAAATTGGTGGACGACCTATTATAAATTCCGTAAATCTTGAAGATGGAGAAGATCAGTTTGATGCAGTGTGTGCTTTGGCAAAGAGACATGGAGCGGCTTTGGTTTGTCTTACTATCGATGAAGTTGGAATGGCAAAAACAAAAGAGGATAAAGTCAGAATTGCTGAGAGAATTTATCAGCTTTGTACCACTCGACATGGATTAGATCCAAGAGACTTGGTTTTTGACCTTTTAACTTTTACTGTTGGTAGTGGGGATTCAGAGTATTTTACAGCGGCTATCGAGGTTATAGAAGCCATTCGTGAATTTAGTCAAATGCATCCAGAAGTGGGATTTGTTTTAGGGGTTTCAAATATCTCGTTTGGACTTGATAAACATGCGAGAGAGTATCTAAACTCTGTATTTTTAGACCATTGTGTAAAAGCTGGACTCTCCATGGCAATTGTCAATGTTAAAAACACTCTGCCACTTCACAAAATGAGTGAAGAAGATATAAAAATTTGTGATGATTTACTTTTAAACAACCGTGAAGATGGCGATCCTCTGTTTAAATTTATCGACTATTTTGCTGATGCAAAAGAGATCGATCAAGATGCAGAAGATGAAGCATTTGAAGCGATGAATACAAAAGAGAAACTTCATGCACTTTTACTAGATGGTGATAAAGAGCGACTTTTGATAGTTTTAGAATATGCAAAAGATGAGATAGCACCAGAAGAGATTGTCAATGTGATTTTGATAAATGCCATGAAAGAGGTTGGTGAACTTTTTGGAAGTGGAAAGATGCAACTTCCGTTTGTCCTCCAATCTGCAGAAACTATGAAATCAGGAGTTGATTTTTTAAATCCTTATCTTCCCAAAAAAGAGAAAAAAACTCAAACAACTCTTATCATCGGTACGGTAAAAGGTGATGTTCACGATGTTGGAAAAAACCTTGTAGATATCATACTTTCAAATAACGGTTTTAAAGTGATAAATATCGGGATAAAAGCGGATATTTCTGCTTTTATAACGGCTTTTAATAAGTACAATGCAGATGCGATAGGCATGAGTGGGTTGCTTGTAAAATCAACTGCTGTTATGATGGAAAATTTAGAAGAGTTACAAAAAGAGGGGATTTCTGCCCCTGTTCTATTGGGTGGAGCAGCTCTGACTCGTAAGTTTGTTGATGAGTATTGTCGTCCTAAATATGATGGGGATATTTTTTACTGTAAAGATGCTTTTGATGGAATGGTTTCGATGGGACGGATAGAAGAGGGTGGGGAACTTGATACCAACCTTGGGAAAAATGAGTCTGAAAAAGAGGTAGAGGTAAAAGAGAAAAAAAAGATTGTTATGCCTGATTTTGCTGATATCAAAATGCCTTCACCGAGTAGAATTCCAAATCCTCCATTTTGGGGTAGAAGAGTTTTAAGTGCTGATGTAAAAGAGATATGTTTTGACTGGATAAACCATAAACTTCTTTTTTCTCAACGGTGGGGGTATACTGGCAAAAACATGACAAAAGAGCAGAAGCAAAAACAGATTGATGATAAGCTTTGGCCAATGTATGAAGAGTTGAAAATAAAGATACTAAAAGATGGGTTGTTTGCACCTGTTCAACTTTATGGTTATTATCCATGTCGAAGTGATGGGGATACACTTTTGATATTTGACCAGAGTGAGGGATGGAATAGTGAGGCTGAGATAAATCGTGAACCACTTGAAGTTGTCAGAGAAAGAGCCATAAAAAAAGTAAAATTTCCAAGACAAGGTAGAAAACCACATCGTTGTTTGAGTGATTATTTTGCATCAGATAGGCATGATGTGGTGGCATTTACATTGGCTAGTGCTGGGGATAAATTTTCGAAAGTAGAAAAAGAGCTTTATGATGCAGGAGAGTTTACAGATTATCATCATCTTCATGGGATAAGTGTTGATTTAGCGGAAGCTTTGGCTGAAGTAATTCACAAACAGATACGGCTAGAGCTTGGAATCGCAGAAAAAGAGGGGCATACTTTAAGAGATGTGAAACTTACTCGCTATCAAGGTGCTAGATACTCATTTGGGTATGCTGCTTGTCCAGAGTTGGCTGACAATCAGATAATCTTTGATTTGTTAAAACCTGAAGAGTTTGGAGTGATTTTGGGTGAAACTTATCAGATGCATCCTGAACAGAGTACGAGTGCTTTGGTTGTTCATCATAGGGAAGCTTTGTATTTCGCTATTTAAAATATTAGCTTAAACTATTTTAAAATTTGTCGGTATTGTCACTATCAAGGATTAATATGAAACAAATTTTAATAATACTGATAATCGCAGGAACTATGCAAGCGAATGATTTACACGAAGGTATGGAAGCACTTGAGAGCGGTGATTTTAAATCGGCAGTTGTGTTTTTTGAGAAATCAGCACAATCAGGGAATAAACTAGCACAACAAAATCTTAGTGTAATGTATAGCAATGGTTATGGTGTAAAAAAAGATAAACAGACTGTAAGTATGTGGTTAAATCGTGCAATAAATCATAGTATCGTGGCTGTAAGATAATTTAATTATCTAAAATAGAGTCAAGCTTTTGGCTATTTTGGTTCAAAAGCTTGTCAAATTTCCCAAATTCTTCATCTTCATCACTTTTAAATTTATCTAAAACGACATTGTTACTTCCTAGTATCACAAGATAATTCATGCCGTTATACTCTAGTAAAGCTACTCTATTTTTTGTATCCAATGCTTTTTGCTGCAATAGTTTAATATCCTGTTTTTTACTTGAATCTTTATGAAACAACCAACTACTTGATGCTTGAGTTGAATTTGTAATCCATTTTTTTAAAAGATATAGAAGTGAAATCATAAAAGCTAAAACAGCAATAACCTTTAAAAAACTACCAGTAATATCTTGTTCTTTTTTTGTCTCAAATTTTGCAGTTTCAAGTGTTTTCATCATTTTTGGTTTTACACGAATCCTTAGACCGTGATTATCAATGGTTTTTGATGCTTCAAGCGTGTAGGGATTTAATGCTTCAACTTTGATAAAAACTTGATTTTTATAGGGTAAGATATTGATTTGTTGTATTATTTTTGATTCAATTTTTTCAGTAATACTATCTTCTATTTTAATATTTTCCAACATTAAAATTGTGCTTCCGTCCTCTTTTTTCTTAGAAACTTTTCCAAGATAGGGCTCATCAAATGTAAGCATAAGGTCAATACTGTCATCTTGTTTGTATATGTTGTGATTTGTGATTGTAGCACTTGTAAGTAGTGAACTGAAAAAAAGTGTAAGCAGTAAAATTCTCACTGTCTCTCTTTTTTAAAATATTGGATGATGGCATCTGAATCTAGTATCTCGTTGATTCTAATTGCTAGATTCTCTTCATAAACCATTACCTCACCCTTTCCGACAATCTTTTTATTGACATAAAGTTCAACACTCTCACCTGCTGGTTTTTGAAGATCAATTACTGAGCCAGTTTTAAGTTGTAAAAAGTCTCTTAAACTTACATTTGTAGAACCAAGCTCTGTTACTAAAGTGACAGAAACATCAATTAATTTATCATAATTTGTACTATTTTTATCTATTTGTATCT